>CAZPCG010000592.1:0-1503 GCA_964584875.1 uncultured Spirochaetota bacterium | reverse complement strand
ACAAGCTGGCCCAGTTCATCGATGCGGGCATCGAGCACTCTCTTAAGCCGGTTTGCTGTCTGTATCTCGGTCCAGGTTGAATGGAGGAGATCGTAGAATTTGACAGTAGAACCGTCGCTGACGATCAGCTTGTTCCCATCGGCAAAGGAGATGCCGTATGGGTCAAGGAGCTTTATGCCTTTTAAATAATAGATAAAGTTTCCGCTCCTGTCGTAGACTCCAATGGCCTTTTTCCCGTGGTCTGCAACGTAGACATTTCCCGCATGATCTACAGCCACACCAGAGGGGTGGCTGAAATCACCATCATCACCGCCTTCCCTTCCAAAAGAGAGAAGAAACCTCCCATCAGGTGAGAATTTGACGATCCTCATGTTGCCGCTATCGATGACCAGGAGGTTACCGTCGGGGTCAATGGCAAGACTCGTAGGGCCGTAGAACTGTCCATCGCTGAAACCTGATCCTCCGATACTTGCCAGATATTTTCCGTCGTTGGTGAACTTGTATATCTGGTCATTCGAGAAATCGGATATGTACACATAACCGGCTCTGTCCCTAACGATATCGTACAACC
Source organism: uncultured Spirochaetota bacterium (assembly GCA_964584875.1). Lineage (GTDB taxonomy): Bacteria > Spirochaetota > B62-G9 > B62-G9 > DRHN01 > CAZPCG01. The sequence goes on along the minus strand of CAZPCG010000592.1, from coordinate 932 downwards.
TGCCCGGCTTTACCTTCGGGCTCGCGTACTGGTGAAGTGGTGAGCCCTGCGGTGATATCTTGAGGGCAAGCTTTGATCCGAAGCCTGTAGCGTAGATGTTGCCGAAATTGTCCACATCAATTCCGGTTACCTTCTTGAGGATATAGCGCCCGAGCTGATCACCCTTCAGTTCAAGCCCCACGGCATAATCGCTCGACTTTTTTACCTCGCCAGCCAAAAACTGCTTCATGTTGAGGTAATCGACGAACTGGACAAGAATGCTCTTCAGTGTTGCATCACTCTCGGCGTCCTGAATGATGGTTGTGAACTCGAAGATGGCATTCTCCTCGTACCCTGCCTTGTAGTAGGCCATCCCGAGGAAGAAGCGTGTCTTTTGATCACCGGGGGCCTTTCCCAGGGATTTCCGGAAAAAATCAACCGCTGCCTCATAGTCTTTGTCATTAAAGTGGATAAGGCCCTCCTTGAAAAACTCAAGGGCGTAGGATCGGTCAAGGAAATCATCCGCAAGGCCCGGGATGGACATGGAGAAGAGGAGCGCTGCAGCAACGATTATTGTACGGATACGGCGCATGATGATTTCCTCCCCAACTGGGCTGAGTGTAAAAGCGTTCGGTAAAACCACCTTCTGGAGAAATTGCCATCAGCAATTAATATTATCACGCAGGTTCCCAATTACAAGAAAAAAAGCTCCCCCCATGGTGCATGGAGAGAGCTCCATATATAGGAAATCTATAAAAGATTGTTACACCTTTACATCAACCGTTCTCCCAAGGTTCCCCTCCAGTAGACTTGACCCGATTGCAAGAGAAAGTAGATTCAATATGAAATCCTTTGGCACTACAACTAGGTTTCCGAGGTCGTCTACCTTTACATTTCCACTGACCCCGGATTTCTGGTTTTCAAGGTTCGGGTAAAAGTCCTGTGCGGTGACC
>CAZPCG010000591.1:0-1555 GCA_964584875.1 uncultured Spirochaetota bacterium | reverse complement strand
GGATATTCATAAGTTCATTCAGCCCTCCGCATTCGTTGCCGGCAAGCTTGCAGGGATTTCAAGCGGTGAAGCGTACATCGATGAGAGCTTTATATGCTTCTCGGGATTGAGCGATCTTTCAAAATCTGAGTGGTCCGATGAGCTCTGCAGCAAGTTACAGGTCGATATGAGGAAGCTTCCAAGAATTGTTAAATCAACCGAGATAATAGGTGAATTGACCAAAAGAGCCTCGGGTGATACCGGGCTTCCTGAAGGTACTCCCATCTGTGCCGGCTGCGGCGACCAGGCTGCGGGGTTTGTTGGTGCCGGCATTCTCAATTCGGGACAGATGGTGGACGTGTCGGGTACAGCCTGTATATTCGCTGCATGTGTCGACAGGTGTACGTACGATATGAAGTACAAAACCCTCGCATGCATGAAAGCGGCCACAGGAGAGAAGTATTACCTGATGTCGGTTGTTCTGGGAGGAAGAACGCAAAAGTGGTTTGTCGATGAATTCTTTTCAGAGGAGAAGGGCAGGTTAGAGCAAAGTAGTGGTGACATCTACTCCTATCTCGATGAGCAGGCGGCAAAGCTAACCCCGGGCTCGGATGGTTTGATTGCTATTGATTATCTGCAGGGTCGCTTCTTCCCGCCCGAACCCCATGTCCGGGGTCTCTTTATAGGGCATACCTGGGCGCACAGGAGAATACATTTTTACCGCTCGATTCTGGAATCCATAGCGTACGATCATTATTTGGCTTTAGGAATTATCCAGGAGCTTGTGCCGGAGCTGGATTTAAAAAACGTAACAGCCATTGGGAGTGGGGCAAGGAGTACTTTCTGGATGCAGATCAAAGCAGACATATTGCAGATTCCCTATCGTAATTTGTTTCGCAGCGACCTTTCAACGCTTGGGGCTGCGATGATTGCTGGCTGCTCGATAGGGCTTTTCAAGGACATCGATGAAACCCTTCAGGATATTGTGAAAAGTAATGTAAAAATTGACCCAACTCCCGGTGAAAACAAAAAGTATGAGAGGTATATCGAGGTATACAGGGAACTTTTTCCATTGCTGAAAGAAATCTACAGGAGGATTTCTTCTTAAAAAGTTGCACTGAGATGGCTGCTTGAGGAAGAAAGGCACGACCATGCTGATCAGCTTCTGGAAACCCTCCTGGAATCTCCGGAATTGTTCGCTGTTCCGGAGCTATTTTCTTTTGAAGTGCTTGCTGTTCTATTCAGACTCCATCCGCAACCTTTAATTGCCTACCAGACAGCAATTATTCCTATACTGCAAGGCGGAATGCTTCGATACCCGATGACTGAAGTTCTGGCCAGACGGGCTTTCCGCTTTAAGTCATTAGGGCTTACGGGATACGATGCCTGTTATGCAGCACTGGCGGAGGAGCTCGATGCAGTGTGGCTGACTTTTGATATCCAGGCTTATCAGAAGGTACATGTGGAGGGGTTTGGCGGTAAACCTTTTCGAGAGTCTGCCTGACGGACTGATAGTGGAGTCTTTATAATTCGAGATTCGCTAACAAACGAAAAAAAACCGTGAAAAGCCCCACAA
>CAZPCG010000590.1:0-1593 GCA_964584875.1 uncultured Spirochaetota bacterium | reverse complement strand
ACGTAGGTTTTTCCATACTGCCTTTCATACTCCGAAAGAAAGTACTCCCTGTCCTCATACCTCTCACTTGTTCCTCTCAGATTGAAGATAAAAAGGTCTTTACATTTCATGCACTGCAGGAAGGAATGATCAGCGTCCCTCCTCAGAGCGATTGATGCACTGTGATTGAACAGGCAGCTTTTTCGCTGCGACCGGAGGGCATTTTTGATAACCACAGCTATCCTTGCCGCACCCCTTCCATCGACAAGCAGCGCATTCCTCTCCGCCCTGCGCCACAGCTCAACCCTATCCTCAAGGGCAGTTTTCAATCTCTCCCTCAGCTCGTCCCTTGTCGTGTCTGGAAAAAACCCGAGATTCAATACATCGACCTTTGAAGCCAGTTTCCAGTGGTATTGGGAGTGATTGAAGAGGAGAACCGGGGTTTTCAGGAGGAAGGCCTCATACATGGTGATTCCGAAGGAGGTGATGACAACTTCTGCCTTTCCAAGAAGAGGGTACAGGGTGGTTGGGCTCTCGATGATCGAGCAGTCAACACCGCTGAGCTCGCCGCGAAAACCCGGGCCCCTCACCACGGTGGGTCGGAAGCCGAGGCTGTTCAGGACCGCTGTTACATAACCCGAAAGGTTGTGAGGGTCTGTCCCACCGAAGGTTACCAGGATGCCTCCCCTTTTATCTCTGGGAAGGGGCTTTTCATCACCTGCACCTCCCCCCAGCGCGATGTAGGATGGGCCGTTGAAGTTGCCCTCTATCCCTTCCAGGGTGGGAAGTGAATAGATAGTGATATGGGCACGTTCCTTTCCTGCACCCCGATCATCAAGGGCCAGGATGGGCGCGATCGCCTGAAGACGGCTCATCAGGGCCGCATCACTATCCCGAAGGTCAGAGAAGACGAGATCCATACTGGCCACATCCTCAAGGCTCTCGAAGAACCGGTAGCCCCCGTGGAGCTCACCCTCCAATCCAGAGATGCCTGCCTCCCCCCTGGCAATATGGATCAAACCCTCGAAAACGTTCCTCCCCTCATCGATGATCGCCATGCATCTCTTCAGATGTCCCATGCCATATTCATCACCGCAGGCAGTGCAGAATAGTACTCTTGGTTTTTGCATGAGAATTATGACCGGCTATCGAGATATGCAATCACATCGCCCAGCCTGATCGGCGACCCCCCGTACAGGTCGTTGTAGATAGCCGACATTCTCCTGTAGTCATCCTGCGTGTCAACGGTAAGCCTGAGGTCCGGCCTTCGGAGAGACTCCTCCGGAATGCCCCTCTCAATAACAAAATGCGACTCATTCCTGTATATGTGCTGGGTGATATGCTCCCTCTCAAAAGGATCGGTGACCTGCATATTGAGCATTTTTATGGTGCTGCCCCTGATGACCTCGACCCCGGTTCCATGGGGTAGTAGCGGGAAGGTGGTAAGGTCAGCGCCCCTGTTATCATGGAGCTTGCATGCCCTGTCAAGGTATTCGATACATACCAGGGGATTATCTGCCGTCGCCCTCACTGCTGTTGTGGCACCGAATTGCTGCACAGCACCCGCAAACCGCCCGAGAACATCCTCCTCGCTTCCGACGAACAGGTGTACCC
>CAZPCG010000589.1:1343-1617 GCA_964584875.1 uncultured Spirochaetota bacterium | reverse complement strand
ATGCCTACATTGAGGAGCTGAGAAGCTTCATCGACTGCGTGCTGCAGGACAAAGATCCGCTTGTGGGAGGGCGTGACGGTCTTGCGGCGGTCGAGGCCGTGGTTGCGGCAAACAGCTCGCTTAAAAATGGAAAACCCGTTGAGATTTCACACTGAACAGCCTCACCATCACGGGGTGCTCTCTGATGGAATGTGGCACCTCTATCATTTCGGCTCAGGTTAAAAGATTGAAAAGGAATTGACAGAAGCTTCAAAAAATATTCTAATTGTTTTGA
>CAZPCG010000589.1:0-1333 GCA_964584875.1 uncultured Spirochaetota bacterium | reverse complement strand
GTCGGTATCGACAGCTACTGCTACCATAGATTCTTCGGTGAAGTGTATCCCGAGCAGGTGCAGCCGAAGAAGAAAATGACCTTGCAGGATTTTTTAAAAAGGGCCCAGCAGCTCGATGTCGATGGTGTTTCCCTTGAGTCCTGTTTCATTCCAACAGAGGAGAAAGGATTTCTCTCTGAGATGAAGGGAATGCTGGATGAATACAGGCTCGATCGGGTCTGGGCATGGGGGCACCCCGATGGGCTTGAAGGGGGGAAGAACCGCAAAGAGTTCGACAGAATGATAAAAAACCTTGAATACGCAAGCGCAATCGGCGCAAAGGTGATGAGGGTTGTGGGGAGCAGCCTGATGTTCAGGTTCGAGTCCCACGAGCAGCAGATAGAGCGGCTTTCAAAGATGTTTTTAGAAGCGGTGAAGCATGCTGAGAAGTATGGCATAAGGATGGCAGTTGAAAACCACATAGATTTCAACTCCGATGAGATACTGACCCTCCTGAAAAATGTGAACTCCCCCTATCTTGGGTTGAACTTTGACAGCGGGAACTTTGTCAGGGTGCTGGACGACCCTGTACAGGCAATGGAAAAGCTTGCCAGACACGTCTGTGCAACTCACATAAAGGACCTCAAGATACAGATGGGCGTTCCGGTCAACGAGTGGTACTTCTTCTCCTGTACACCGATAGGGGATGGCGGAATCGTGAGCAACCAGAAGCTTGCCCAGCTTCTGGAAGATGCAGGGTACGAAGGATTTCTGGCCGTTGAGATTGATTTCCTCCATCCCGATTACAGAAACGATGAGGACTGGGCGGTGGAAAGGAGCATCAGGGAGCTCAAGCGAATAGCCCGGGCCGTTGAGAAGAGGTAAGGCGGCCGGGCGTAAGGAGGTATCAGGTGAAAAAGCTCAACGTCGGCATAGTCGGTTACAAGTTCATGGGGAAGGCCCACAGCAACGCCTGGATGAAAGCGCCCCTCTTTTTTGATCTGGATGCACGACCTGTCATGAAGGTCGCCTGCGGCAGGCATGAGGAGCCACTTCGGGAGTTTGCACAGCGGTGGGGGTGGGAAGAGATAGAAACCGACTGGCGGAAGATGGTTGAAAGGGATGACATCGACATAGTCGATATTGCTGCTCCTCAGAATACGCACCACGAGATCGCAACTGCTGCCGCAAAGGCGGGCAAGCACATCTTCTGCGAAAAACCGCTGGCCATGGACTTCTTACAGGGGAAGGAGATGTACGAGGCGGCTGAAAAAGCGGGGGTTGTGCACTACCTGAATCACAACTACCGGAGATGTCCCGCTGTGATGCTCGCCAAGAGGCTCATCACGGAGGG
>CAZPCG010000588.1:0-1617 GCA_964584875.1 uncultured Spirochaetota bacterium | reverse complement strand
GACCTGTTCAGAACTTCCTGTTAAATCTTGCCTTCAAGTGGTGAAATGCTGTGGCCGGCCTACCACATCTGTTCCGTTCAGAACCTCACGCTTAATCCTGCCTTCAAGTGGTAAAATACCTTACGCTATGGGGAGCTTCGCACCTGTGCAGTGGTTAATGGGTATATCCCTATTCCCAATCAGGCGCGAAGTAGTTTGGAGGCTCCTTCGTTATCTCCACATCGTGGGCATGGCTCTCCCTCAGAGAGGAGAAGCTGATATTAATAAAGTGAGCCTTTTCCCGAAGCTCACTCAGGGTGCTTGCCCCAAGGTAACCCATTCCCGCCTTTATACCGCCAACAAGCTGGAACACGATGTCCCTTACACTACCCTTATAGGGCACAAGCCCCTCAAGCCCCTCGGGCACGAACTTATCCCTTTCATCTTGAAAGTAACGGTCGTAGGACCCTCGCTTCATGGCGCCCTCAGAGCCCATCCCGCGGTACTCTTTAAAGGAACGGCCGTGATAGATCACCTTCTCACCGGGGCTTTCATCGGTCCCTGCAAAGATGCTTCCGAGCATCACAGCGTCAGCCCCTGCGGCAAAAGCCTTGACTATGTCGCCCGAGTACCTGATTCCACCGTCCGCTATAACGGGGACCCCGTGCTGTTTCGCCACCGCCGAGCAGTTCATGATGGCTGTAAGCTGGGGCACCCCGACCCCTGCAACAATCCTTGTCGTACATATTGAGCCCGGTCCTACCCCCACCTTTACAATGTCAGCCCCCGCCTCTATGAGCGCCCTGGCGCCCTCACCTGTTGCTACATTTCCGGCGATGATGAGCAGATCTCTGCGCCAGTCCCTTATACTCTTCACTGCCTCGATGACCCTCTTCGTATGGCCATGTGCCGTATCGACGACGATTGCATCGACGTTCACTGAAACGAGCGCCTCGACCCGTGCCTGAAGCTCGGCTGAAGGCCCAACGGCAGCAGCAACGATGAGCCGTTTCTTCTCATCGAGGGAGGAATTGGGAAAATCGATCGCTTTCTGAATGTCCTTTATGGTGATGAGGCCCCTGAGGTTGTAGTGCCCATCGACGATGGGGAGCTTTTCTACTTTATACTTCTGAAGCAGCTCCTTGGCCTCCTCGAGAGTGGTACGCTCCGGTGCAGTGATGAGGTTTTCCTTCGTCATGAGGTTCTTCACGGGCTGGTTGAAATCGGTGATGAACCTCAGGTCACGATTTGTAAGGATGCCTACTAGCCTGCCATTCTCTGTAATCGGAATGCCGGAGATTCTGAACCTTTCCATGATGTCAAGCGCTTCCCTGACATGTGCCGTGGGGTTGAGGGTAACAGGATCAACGATCATCCCGCTCTGGGACTTTTTCACCTTCTCAACCTCTGCCGTCTGGCTTTCGATAGAGAGGTTTCGGTGAATGACGGAGAATCCCCCTTCCCTGGCAAGGGCAACTGCCATCCTGTACTCTGAAACGGTGTCCATTGCGGCAGATATGAGGGGTATCTTCAGAGAGAGAGCCTTGAGTTTCGTTGACAGATCCACCTCGGAAGGTGATATCTCTGAGTAGCGGGGCACAAGCAGCACATCGTCGAAGGTTATTCCTGTAACTGGCT
>CAZPCG010000587.1:0-1618 GCA_964584875.1 uncultured Spirochaetota bacterium | reverse complement strand
GACCTCAGGGGGGAAGCTTACGGAAATCATCGAGAAGGCGGAACATCCCCTGGACTACACGACCTCCGATCTTCTCTACTCCGACGGCAACGGAAGAGTGAGGATTTCAGAAAGGGTCCTGACCAGCATGAACCTGTGGTGTTTCACCCCGGACATTCTTGAAGCTTGCAGGATTGTTCCCAGACATGCTCCGAGGAGAGGGGGGAAGCTCGGTGAATATGAGCTTCCAGATGCCGTAAAGCTTTTGATCGCTAGCGGCAGGGAGATTCTTGCCTACTACGCCTGTGAAGATGTCCTTGACCTTACCAGGGCAGAGGACATTGCGGTGCTATCTGAACAGATCAGGAAAAACCTCTCCGATACCATCGCCGAGCTCAACAGGCGCTACTCCCGCATCATATAAAATTCACTTGACAGTAAGAATATGTTAGAGTATCCTAACAATGAAAGATTCATCTAATTTTATTAGAGCTGTCGTACATTTACCATGAAACAGGAAACGAAATTAAGTTCTAAGAAATTAAGTTCTAAGATGGAGGATTACCTGGAGGCGATTGCCATACTCAACAAACAGAACGGAGTTGCGCGGGTGAAGGATATCAGCCGTCTCATGAATGTGAAGAACCCAAGTGTCAGCGGTGCGCTGACTACCCTGGAAAGCAATGAACTGGTTCAACACGAAAAATACGGGTATGTCGTTCTTACCGAGAAGGGAAAGAAGCTTGCCCAGCACATAAGGAAAAAGCACAGCGTGCTTCTTAGATTTCTCACCCTTATTCTGAAAATAGATCATGTCACTGCCGAAAGGGATTCCTGTGAGCTTGAGCATTCGATAAGCCCCCAGACGCTTGAAAAACTTACGAAGTTCATCGAGTTTGTTGAAACCTGTCCTGAGAATGATGCCCCTGAGTGGCTGAAAAACTTTTATCATTTCATGAAAACAGGCGAAAGGAAGCGAAAGAGCACGGTGAAGGGCAGGGGTTTTGAAAGCCATGAGCTCTGAGAAGGAAACAAAAACGAAGGTTCCCCTCTCCATGCTTTCCAGGGGGGAGCCTGCGAGGGTAGCGTACATCGATGGAGGCCACCTCGTTCGGAAGAGGCTGGCGGATATTGGAATCATTCCGGGAAAGATGGTTGAAGTTGCTCATGGATGGGGTGGTGGTCCCCGCGTTGTGATAGTCGATGGCGCTAAGATTGTACTTGGAAGAGGCATGCTCCACAAGGTCATCGTGGAAGTTTGATCCAGCCGACTGCAACCCGAAAAGGGAAATCCGTTGACAGCAAAGACCGCTCAGAGGGTTGAAACAAAATCATACACGGTTGCAATTGCGGGTACTCCAAACTGCGGGAAAACTACACTCTTCAACGGGCTGACTGGAAGCAGCCAGAGGATTGGAAACTGGCCTGGCGTTACCGTAGAAAAAAAGGAAGGCAACTACAGGTATGGAGGCAGAAGGATCGACATCGTTGATCTTCCCGGCATCTACTCCCTTTCTGCGGTCTCCGAGGATGAAAAAATTGCCCGCAGCTACCTTTTGAGTGGGGAGGCCGATCTTGTCATTAATATCATCGATGCAACTAATCTCGAAAGGAATCTCTACCTTACAACTCAGCTCCT
>CAZPCG010000586.1:0-1625 GCA_964584875.1 uncultured Spirochaetota bacterium | reverse complement strand
GAGGAGGCAAGGGACCTCGCACGCAGGATGATGAAGTTCATCAAGGATGAAGCCGATGAGACCTCCCTCGCTCTGGGCGAAAAGCGAGGGGTGTTTCCAAACTGGGACAAATCGATTTACGCCCAGCGGGGTCTTCGCTTCCGTAACGCAACAAGGACAACCATAGCGCCAACCGGCACCATCAGCATCATCGCAGGCTGCTCATCGGGTATCGAGCCGCTCTTCGCCGTATCCTTCGTGAGGAATGTGCTCGATAACGATCAGCTTCCTGAGACGAACCCGCTCTTCTTCGAGGTTGCGGTGAAAGAAGGATTCTACTCCGAGGACCTTGTCAGAAAGATAGCCCGTCACGGAGGTGTCAGGGGAATGAAGGGCGTTCCAACCAAGTACCAGAATATCTTTGTAACCGCCCACGACATAACGGCGATGGACCACGTCCAGATGCAGGCGGCCTTCCAGGAGTATACAGACAATGCCGTTTCAAAAACGGTAAATTTCCCCAACTCTGCCACCGTGGAGGATGTTAAAAACGTCTACCTTGAAGCGTACAGGCTGAAGTGCAAGGGCATAACGGTATACCGCGACGGGTCTAGAGACGTGCAGGTCCTGACAACCGGCAAAACGAAGAAAAAGGAAGCGATTGACAAGAGCGCACCGAGGCAGAGACCCCAGATCACCTTCGGGTACACGGAGAAGATTTCCACGGGATGCGGTAATCTCTACGTAACGATCAACTCCGATGACTACGGCCCCTGTGAGCTTTTTGCAAGCATGGGAAAGGCAGGGGGCTGCGCGGCTTCCCAGCTAGACGCACAGGCCCGACTGATATCTGTGGCTCTCCGCTCCAACGTCGATCCACACTCCCTCGTGAAGCAGCTCAAAGGGATGCGATGCCCCTCCCCAACCCTCCTCCCGCAGTTCGGGGGAAAGGTACTGTCCTGCTCCGATGCCCTCGCCAAAGTGCTTGAGGGCTATCTCGAAGATTACTATGCAAAAAAAGCAAAGGAGAGCCCTGCAAGCCCTAAACCAAAATCCTCACCATCTCACACCAGAGTTCCCCACAACCCGATACAAAATCCTGGACATAAGAGCCACACAAAGAACATCGCAGGAATCTGCCCCGACTGCGGCAGCATTCTTGAGCATGAGGGCGGGTGCGTCGTTTGCCAGTTCTGCGGTTATTCGAAGTGCTGAGACAGGCGAAGAATGTTCGTAATTCGTCTTATCCTGCTTGGCATCCTTGGGGCCCCTATCGGCAGATTCTGGCGATTGAAGCAGAACCTCTCCGCGCTAAATGTGTTTGAGTTCGAACGACGCCCAATTCTCGTGGGCAGGAAGTCTGTATATCATCCTCCACCTCCCAGCTCCCGGCTGCGCTGAACCCCGCGCTCCAGAGCGACTGAAAGGTGCTTGCCTCGCTTGATTTCCTCAAGGATAGCTTCAGTAACGCCACCGGGCGTGGCAGCCTGAGCGATATAACGGTCTCGTTCTTCAGGAGAGCGGTCCTGCGGTTGCACTGTACGCGCCCACGATAGCACTTGGGGGTAATCTGGCAAATTAAATCTGGCCGCTGTTTCCAGCAACTGTCCTTCGTCAACGCTGCGTCCCAAATCCTGACAGTATAT
>CAZPCG010000585.1:0-1625 GCA_964584875.1 uncultured Spirochaetota bacterium | reverse complement strand
GGGATAATCAATGAAGGTTCACTCTACCAGGTTGATACGCCTGATAACCTCATAGATGATCCCAATAGCGTGACGGTGGCCTCTCTCATCAATTCCCCGGCCATAAACATCATCGAATGCTCTATTGAGGGAAAGGCCCTCTATTTCAAGCAAAATACCCTGCTCTTCGAGCTCAGCACCGCAGAGCTGAACACGATCAGGAGACAGACGGCTGGTAGACAGTTCCAGATAGGGATAAAGCCGAGGAGCATTGGGATCGGGAAGGACAGGGCGAACCTCAATTTTTCGACGAAAGTTCTACACACCGAATACCAGGGGTACAACAAGGTGGTAAATGCGGACCTCCTTGGTACAAGCATCAGGATTCTGACGAGTGAAAAAGTCACAAAGGGCTATGGGGAGCCTCTCGACATCAACTTCCCCAAAAAGGATATCCTTCTTTTTAACAGGGAGGATGGTAAGAGGATTGTGTATTAAAAATTTCGAAGCGATTCAGGGGTAAGAATCATTCGGGGATCAGAACAAATATGGAAAAAAGGAAATTCTTCACGAAAAAACTGCTGAACAGGATCGACCTCATAGCGCTGGTAGGGGTTCTTTTGGGTATCGTATTTATAGGGCAGCCATTGAGCAAGTTCATCTTCGTCATTGCATTTCCAGTCATTCTCATCTTTACTGCCCTTCATATGGTAGTGGATCATTTTATCTGATGCACCTTTGCGCAAATGGGCCGTAACTTGAAGCATAAAATCCAATGGGGAAATTAACACCGAAATGGTTTATTTATATTTAAACAGATAATCACTCATTCACCACCATCACCTTTATCGACCTTGACGGGTCGGCCTGAAGGGCGAAGGCCTCAGAGACCTGCGCAAGGGGGAGGCGCTGTGTGATGAGCATATCCCTGTCGACTCTGCCGCTTGCAATGAGGTCCAGGGCTTCCTGTGTTTCGTTTTCGAAGTATCCCATGGAACCCCATATGTTCATGTACTTGAACATGATCATGTTTGGGTCGATATCTACCATTTCCTCATAAACCGCCGCAATCACCGCTGTGCCATATTCCGGTTTCAAAAGCTCCAGGCACTGATTGAAGGTAACAGCAAGCCCCGCACAGTCAATCGTGATGTCACAACCTCCCGCAGACTTTTCCTGGTAGCGTACCTCCTTTTCACCGGTGATCTCCTTTATTCTCTTGACAGGATCATCCTCACGGGCGTTCAGTACGAAGTCTGCACCTATTCTTTTTGCAATATTAAGCCTCAGCGACGACACGTCGACTATTATGGTCCTCGTCTTCGTATAGGCCTTGACGATCTGGAGGTAGCCGAGCCCTATGATACCCGCTCCAAAGATTGCCACTGTTTCATTATCCCCCGGCTCTCTCAGGTGGTAGGAGTGCATGGGGTTGCACAGCGGCTCCAGGGTGGCAGCTGTATCGTATCGCAGATGATCGGGTAGCTTGAAGAGGTTCTTCAGCCTGTTGCCGTGAACCTCTACATACTCGGCCATCCCGCCCTTATTGTGAACGCTTGCCACTCTGTCACCGACCTTGAAGCCTGTTACTTCTTTTCCAACCTCGACGATCTCACCGGTGAACTCATGGCCGATGATTCTGTACC
>CAZPCG010000584.1:0-1625 GCA_964584875.1 uncultured Spirochaetota bacterium | reverse complement strand
GCCCTGCACCTCTGGCACCCCTATCAGGGGGCACCTGTAACGGAGTGGGAGCAAAAGATAGATGAGCTCTTTGCCCTCGGCAGGACAGAGTGGGATTTTGAGAGGGCAAAGGGATTCTACCACGCCTACCAGGAGATCGTGGCCCGTGAGCTTCCGATTATACCGATAGTCGTACCAGCCGAGCTTTATGGCTTCAGGCAGGGGTACGGGAACGTCATTCCGGGGGCAGTCTCATATAACTCAATCGATCTGATCCCGTATATGTATCGAAAAAGGGGGAATTAGTGCGAAGGCAGCGCTGCCCGGCTTTTAATGTTTGGAATCATGCAGACCCAGGGACCACCGCTTTCTGGAGCAATTCCCCTACTGTATCACCACCCTGGTGAACCCTTCCTCCAATGCAGGGCTTTCGGTTTTCGCATGGAGCTGTATTATGATGTGATCCGGCACCGCATACTCTCTCATGCGGTTCTGCCTGAGAAGAACAGAAACGTCCCTTTCCAGGAACACACAGGCTATGGTCTGGTGGAACTTCCTTGCAAGGACAATGTAGGGAGCCCTGCTCTTTTTCGTGAGACTGGTATTATCGATGATGATCTTATGCTTCCTCTCGAGATAGTGCTGAATGACATCGGTTTCTATGTGTTTTACAAGACCCTCAAGTTCCTCATCCCAGTCCGTGGGGGTCCACTTCTTCCCATGACCGGTCATCTCCACCAGGTGGTGCCGGATCTCGTGCCTGTTTATCCTCTTCCGGTTCCCGAAATACTCCTTTGCGAGCTGCGATTTTCCGGCCCCGTAATTCCCAACTACGAGGATAATGTCATATTTGGAAAGTTCTTCCAGCATAATCTCATTTTCGGGTACTTCCTTAAAATTCTTGACGGCATTAGATTATGCGTTTACATTGCCCATGTATTTTAAACGGTGGCCTTCAATGAAAAAGAGAGCCTTCATCCAAGAGCTTGCTTCCCATGTAGGAGAAGAAGTCTCCATAGGGGGGTGGGTTCACAGCATCAGGAAACAGGGAAGGATTGTGTTCGTTCTCATCCGTGACAGAACGGGAATTGCCCAGCTCGTTGCAAGCCCTTCCCTTGTGAAAAAGCACGACCTGCGGAACGAAACGGTAATGTATGCATCGGGCACCGTCATCGAGGATAGCAGGGCCGTGGGAGGACTCGAGATAAAACTTAAAGGGATAGAGGTGCTCGCCTCGCCGGTGCTGCCGCTCCCCATTATCGTTAACGAAAAGGCTGAATACCAGAAACTCGAGCTCGAGACCATGCTCAACAACCGTGTCCTCTCCCTGAGAAACCCCAAGCGCAACCTCATCTTCAAACTGCAGGCCGCGATCATAGACGCCTTCAGGTCCTTCATGACATCTGAGGGGTTCACCGAGGTTACTACCCCGAAGATCATCGCCACCGGAACGGAGGGGGGAACACAGCTCTTCACCGTTGACTACTTCGACAAGCTCGCCTACCTCGCGCAGTCCCCCCAGTTCTACAAGCAGATGCTCGTCGGAGCGGGATATGAGCGGGTCTTTGAGGTCGGGCATGTTTACAGGGCTGAGGAGCACAACACCTCACGCCATCTGAACGAGTACGTGAGCCTAGACTACGAGA
>CAZPCG010000583.1:0-1625 GCA_964584875.1 uncultured Spirochaetota bacterium | reverse complement strand
TCGCTTCCACCGAGCCGAAGAATTTCATCGGCAAGCAGGTTCCCGATCCCCTCCGTATCCTCTGCGTTCCCCTGTACCCTCCTCCTGATCACCCTCGTGCCATCGATGTTTGATATTACTCCCTCAAGCACCAGAACATCATGGTAAGCTAGATGTGCGTATGCGCCTACCGGCACCTGACATCCCCCGTGTAGCTTTCTAAGAAAGCTCCTCTCGGCCATTACTGAAAGCCAGCTCTCCCTGTGATTCAGTTTCTCAAGCATTCTGCGGAGGTAATGATCGTCCTTCCGAACTTCGATTGCCACAGCCCCCTGACCTGCTGCAGGCAGCAGGATGTTATGGGGAATCACCTCAGAGATGGCATGTTCAAAATGTAGCCTCTTTACGCCAGCATAGGCAACGATAATGCCGTCCAGGTCCGTACCGTGCAGCTTTTTCATCCTTGTATCGAGGTTCCCGCGCATATCGATGATCCGCAGCTCTTTGCGGTAGAGCAAAAGCTGGGATTTTCTTCTCAAACTGCTCGTGCCTACCCTCGCGCCTTGTGGTAAGTCTTTCAGGCTTCTGCATCCTTTTGAAATGAGCACATCGTTGCTCACTTCCCGTTCTGGAACCGCTCCCACCACAAGGCCACGAGGAATTTCCGTTGGAAGGTCCTTTGCACTGTGCACGGCAAGATCAACTCTATCCTCTATCAGCGCTTCCTCTATCTCCTTTGTAAAAAAACCCTTCCCGGCCTGCTCATAGAGCGCCCCCCGCACGAGCTTATCACCCCTGGTCTTCAGCACGACCACTTCGCAGCGTGTATGATCGATCAAAGCTTCTATCTTTTCTTTTACCCACTGAGCCTGAACCAGCGCCAGTTTACTTCCCCTGGTCCCGATCCTAACGTTCATCATCTTCCAGGTACTCATCCAGATGAAAAATTTCCCTTACGGTATCGAGCCTCATCAGCCCCAATTGTTGATCCTCATTGAACTCTTTTATTTTCATGAGGGGCATCTTGATTATCCTTTTCACCATGCTTTTTGTCATCAGCTCGAGGTTCATCCAGTCATCTTTGCTGAAGCGCCTCCTGCTCTTGCTCAACTCCGCAATCCTAATATCCTCCACACTCTTCTGGAGGCTTCTGATCATCGGGGTGACCCTGAGGGTATTCCGCCACTGTAAAAACTTGGCCGATTCTCCTTCTATGATATCAGTCACCTTTGATACCTCGGCCCTCCTCTTCTCGAGGTTTCTGTCTATGATGGTCCTAAGGTCATCTATGGAATGGAGAAAAACATTGTAGAGCCTGCCTATCCTGGGATCAAAATCCCGTGGAACCGAGATGTCTATGATGAATAATGGCCGGTAGTCTCTCAAAGCCATGATCCGCTTCATGTATTCGAATGTGATGATATATTCCTGTGAGCTCGTTGAGCTTATGACCACATCAACGTTCCTGAGCGCTTCCTCGATCCTGTCGAACTCAACCGCCTCTGCATGTAACCTCCGGGCCAGATTCTCCGCCCTGCTATAAGTTCTATTTGTTATGTACAGCTTGAGTATCGCTCGCTCCTGCAAACATTGAGCGGTCAACTCCCCGGTCTCGCCCGCTCCGATGAGAAGTGCGGAGTGTTTTG
>CAZPCG010000582.1:0-1629 GCA_964584875.1 uncultured Spirochaetota bacterium | reverse complement strand
GCAGTGTGAGGCCCATGATGATGCCCGGCAGAACAAAGGGTAGCATGACCAGAGCTCGTAATACCCCCTTGAGCGGGAACCTCACCTTTGTGATGAAAAAGGCTCCGGAAGTGCCGAAGAGGAGGGCGATCACAACAGCACCGACTCCCACCTCAAAGGAGTGCAACAGTGCCTTGAGCAGCTCCCTGTCTCGAATCAGATCACTGTACCACTTCGTGGTTACCCCGGACATCCCAACAATGGTTTTAGTGGGGCTGAAGGAAAAGACAATCACCACAAATAGGGGGAGGTAGAGGAATAGAAAGATCAACAGGCTGTACACCTTCAGGCCAATAGCCCTCTTCTCAAGTCTTGTGGTGCTGACAGAACTACTCACTGAGAAACCCTCCCTCTGTCGACCCGAACTTCGCCGTGAGCCCCAGTATCGTTACCGATATGATGAACAGGACAAATCCAAGAGCAGCGCCAAAAGGCCAGTTGAAGGCAAACCCGAACTGGCTCCATATCAGGTTCCCGAACATGATGCCCTGCGTTCCCCCTAGCTGGAGAGGAATGATGTAATCGCCGAGAGCAATGATGAATGAAAATATGAATCCTGTAATCAGACCCGGCATCGAGAGCGGCAGCACTACGTTCAGAAATGAGTGGAACTCATTGGCGCCCAGGTCACTTGCAGCATGGAGGATGTTTCTGGGTATCTTTTCAAGAGCGGTGTATACTGGAATGAAGACAAATGGGATGCAGATGTAGGTGAGGGTTATGGCAATGGCAAATCGATTGTAGAGGAAGATCTGCAGCGGTGCTCTGATCAAACCTACCGCCATCAGCGCCGAGTTGATAACTCCCCTGTTCCCCAATATGGAGCGCCATGCGATTATGCGTACCAGGTAGCTCACCCAGAGGGGGATGATGCACATCATGAACAGGAGGTTTCGGCCTCGTGCCATCTTAAACGAAACCATATAGGCGAGGGGGTATGCCATTGCTATCGAGAGGATCGATACCCCAAGGGCAAGCCTCAGGCTTTTGAAGAGAATCCTCGAGTAGACCGGATCCGTTATGAAGAGCCTGTAGTTTTTCATCGTGAGGGTCTTCTCTATGACGAGCCCGGCACTTGAGTAGAAGCTCATGGTGAAGGTAAAAATAAGGGGTACAACCACCAGGAACAGCAGCCATACGAAGATAGGTATGCCCTTCGTATACAAGCGCGGGCTGTCGAATCTTCTCTTGCCTCTTTTCATCAAAACCTGCATATCCTCCAGGGAATAATTCAATCAAAAAACTACACGGCCTCAAGGAAATACTTTATGACGTCCTTCTCTTCAGAAAGCGGAAAAACAACCGCATCACCCCGGGCAAAACCAACCTGAACCGTATCCCTCTCCTTGAGCGAGTGGTCCCACTGAGTAGCACTAACTACCGCCCTGATTTCAGAGTTATCGAACAGGCAGGTCGCTTCATAATCGGTGCCGCGGAACACGATCCTTCCCAGCTTCGACCCGATGATATTGTCCACCTGTGTTCGCGCCGGGTTGAGCAGGACCCTCTCAGACCTCACACAAACCAGAACCTCCTCCCCTTTCGATAAATCCTTTTTCGTCTTCCGTGTACGGATTGTAACCCCCGAGA
>CAZPCG010000581.1:0-1653 GCA_964584875.1 uncultured Spirochaetota bacterium | reverse complement strand
GGATATGCAAAAGCAGCACAAATAAAAGCGGCACTTGAACTCGGTAAAAGACTATTCAAGGAAAAGGCAGAAAAAAAGAAAAAGATTAAAAAGGCAGATGATGTGATCGGATACGTGGCCGAATATTACGGTCCCTACCTCAGGGACGCGAATAAAGAGTTTTTCAGTGTGATTCTCCTGGATATCAAGAATAAACCCATTCATAATGTAGAGATCAGCAAGGGCAGCATAAACGCAAGTATAGTCGATCCGAAAGAAATCATAAAAGAGGCTGCAGCGAGATCTGCTTCATCAATTATTTTAGTTCACAATCATCCTTCGGGAGAGACAGAACCATCGCCCGAAGATCTCGAGATAACAAACCGTATTATTCAAGCATGTAACCTCATGGGAATAAAAGTCCTGGACCATATCATCATCGGGAAAAATCAAGAGGATTATTTCAGCTTCACAAAGGCAGGATTAATAAATGAATGAGAGTGAACTGAAAAAGTTGTTAGCTTCAGGGGAATCCGAAGCTATAGAGTTTAAAGAGAACTTTGACAGGGAAACAATAGAGACTACAGGTGCATTTGCCAATACAAAAGGCGGCGTTATTCTCGTTGGTGTTTCTGATAAGGGCAAAGTAAAGAGTGTTCAGATCGGAAAAGAAACGCTGGGCGGTTGGGCAAATCAGATTTCTCAGGGCACAGAGCCTCGCATCATTCCTGAAATTGAACAGGGTGAAGTAGAAGGTAAGAATGTTGTTATAATTCGAGTTAACGAATTCCCTGTCAAACCTGTATCTGTGAAAGGCAGATGTTTCAGAAGGGTTGAAAAAAGTAATCGCATGATGACGCCTCAAGAGATTGCACAGATGCATCTCCATTCGACAGGTACGAGTTGGGATGCGTTTTCTGCGGGAGATAAGACCCTTGAAGACATTGACTTGAAAAAGGTTGAGAAATACATAAGAGAAGCAAATGATACTGGAAGGAGAAAAATAAAGGAAAGTCCTGAAGAAGTTCTTGCAAAATTGGAATTGGTTAAAAACGGAAAGGCTACATGGGCCGCTATTCTGACCTTCGGTAAAGAACCCCAGAGACCACTGGTGCAATCTGCTGTGCACTGCGGGAGATTCAGGATCGATAAAACCCAGATAATAGACGACCTGATGGCCGAAGCTGGTCTGATTGACCAGGTTGATGAAGTGATGAAGTTCGTCACGAGGAACATCAGTGTAAGATATGAATTCGAGGGGAAGCCTAAGAGAAAGGAGGTGTGGGAATATCCACTCGAAGCCTTGAGAGAAGCAGTCATAAATGCAATAGTACATAGAGACTACACCGCTCCCTCAAATGTTCAGGTTGAGATTTACGATGACAGATTAGAAATATGGAATCCAGGAAGACTGATGCCTGGGATAACAATCGAGGATTTGTATAAGAAAGAGCACAAGTCTGTAATCAGGAATAAACTGATTGCTCAATTGTTCTATGATATCGGGTACATTGAAAAATATGGAAGTGGAACTATCAAAATAATAGACCTCTGTAAGCGGCATGGAATCCCGTCACCAGAATTTAAGGAAGTTTTTAACGGTTTTTCAGTTATTTTCATAAAAGATGTTTATACAGAAGAATATCTTCGCAATCTTGGCCTTAATGAAAGGCA
>CAZPCG010000580.1:0-1662 GCA_964584875.1 uncultured Spirochaetota bacterium | reverse complement strand
AGGGGGTTTCGAGGCCAGGCTGGTCAACATCGCCCTCCAGGGACCTCAGTCTTTAAACGTGCTCATGCAAATCGCACCTGAAGACAGGGTCAGGGCCAGGCTCCGGAGGCTTGAAAGGGCCAGGTTCTTCTGGACCGAGCTCGGGGGGATCGACCTGATCGTAACTCGAACAGGATACACCGGCGAGGAGATCGGCTATGAGCTGCTCCTTCACCCCTTAAAGGCGCACGCATTATGGAACCTCCTGCTCGATGCGGGTAAACCGTTCGGTGTAAGGCCCGTGGGGCTCGGCGCCCGGGATTCACTCAGGATCGAAGCCGGTCTACCCCTCCACGGGCATGAGCTTGCAGGCCCTCTGCACATTTCGCCGGTTGAGGCAGGGTTCGGGCCCTACGTCAAGTTCCACAAGCCCTTCTTCATCGGGCGCGGTCCTCTTCTAAAGCGAACGTCCACAATGAAAAGGACGGTCGTGCGGTTCCGGATGCTTTCAAAAGGTGTCAGGGTTGTAAAGCAGGGGGACATGGTTTTGAGCACCAGAACGCAGCGGATCATCGGTTCTGTTACGAGCTGTGCGGTGAACCACGAAGGCATCCAGGTGGGCATGGCCTGCGTTGATGCTCGTTTTTCCCGGGAGGGAACGCAGATCGGCGTAGTTCCATCCCCCCCTGGAGACAGGAGAGAGTTAAAACCGCTTGAGCAACTGTCGGTCGGCGACCGCTTTCCGCTCCATGAAGATGCAGTCATACTCTGCCGCTTTCTCTTGAGGAGATAATTTGGTGACAGTATACATTATTCAATGAGGGGAGGGGATAGAACCATGACAATTCCCGAAGACCTGAGGTACACATCCAAACACGAATGGATACGTGATGAAGGGGGAAATGCGACGGTGGGAATAACCGATTACGCCCAGGCTATGCTCGGTGATGTGGTATATATCGAACTTCCTGAGGTTGGGACGGAGCTCAGAAAGGGTGAGTCCTTTGGAGTGATTGAATCGGTGAAAGCAGCATCTGATATATTCTCGCCCGTAAGCGGGGAGGTAACCGGCATCAACGAGAGCCTTGGTGAGCACCCCGAGCTCGTGAACCAGTCCCCATATGAAAAGGGCTGGATCATCAGGATGAAGATCGCAAACAGGAGTGAGCTTGACGACATGATGGACTGCAGGGAATACGAGGTCTTCGTCCAGAAAGAATCCGAGAAGCACTGATCGTCCGGGATGTTTCCATAAATTAAGCGGTGCGGCCCGGTTAGAAATCCGGTTAAAAATCCGGTTAGAAAGAGGTTTCATGAGAGAGGTTTCAGCCAAAGGGGTGGTGCATTCAATGAGCTATATTCCCAACACCGATGCCGATATTGCGAAGATGCTGGATGAGATAGGCGTTGCATCGGCCATGGAGCTGTTCAGTCACATACCCGATGAGCTCCGTTTCGGGGGTACCCTTGACCTTCCACGGCCGATGTGCGAGCAGGAGCTCCTCGACCATCTTCGGGGGCTGGGAAGCAGGAACGCAGATACCCGAAGCCACCTCTCCTTCCTCGGTGGAGGCTCCTACCATCACTTCATACCTCCGGTTGTGAGCCATATTACCGGTCGTTCGGAGTTCTACACGGCTTACACTCCCTATCAGCCCGAAATAAGCCAGGGAACTCTCCAGG
>CAZPCG010000579.1:0-1678 GCA_964584875.1 uncultured Spirochaetota bacterium | reverse complement strand
GGCCCCAGCGGATGCGGGAAGACCACCCTCTTAAAGTTAATAGCAGGCCTGCATATGCCAGACTCTGGTGAGATACGGTTTGATGGGGTGAACATGGTTGGTGTCCCTCCAAGGGAAAGGAGGATCGGGATGATCTTCCAGAATTATGCCCTGTACCCCACCTTTACATCAAAAGAAAACATCCTGGCTTATTTCATCTTCAGAAAGAGAACCCCTGAACTGAAGAGAATTGCAGATGAAAAGTTTGAAAGGACGAGTGAGCTTCTGGGGGTGGACATATCTTACCTCCTTTACAGAAAGCCAAGGCACCTTTCTCCTGGTGAGAAGCAGAGGGTGGCGCTCGGGAGGTGTATCACACGTGATCCCTCTCTGTTCCTGCTCGATGAGCCCTTCACAAGCCTTGACCAGAACCTTAGGGAGAAGTACAGGGTACGCCTGAAGGTTTTGCTTGACCATTTTCACATCACCACGGTCTACGTCACACATGACCAGCAGGAGGCTTTTATCCTGGGTGACCGCATAGCCGTGATGAACAGAGGAAAGATCGAACAGGTGGGGACATACGAGGAGCTCTACACCCGGCCAAGAAACATCTTTGTCGCTGAGTTCCTGAATCTGGATATAGACACACCCTCCATCAACCTCATAGAGGGGACAACCGTGAATCCTGTATTTGATGGTGCTGTTATCGGGGTCCGTCCCGGTGATGTGGGGATTAGAGGGCCAGGGTTGCGCCTTTCGGGATTGATTACAGATGTTCGACATATAGGGCTTCGGGGTGTCACCATCTTTCGGGTTAGTGTGGGGAAGGAGGAGATTTTCGGGAGGGCCGCATTAAACAAGGGGCTTGTGGTCAATAGCAGGGTGGAGGTCAACTTCAGGAGTTTTCATGTCTTTGACCGTATCTCCGGAGAAAGGATAAAAAGCTTACCGGAAGAGGTACCAACTCTGAGTATCGTTTAAAGAGTTAATCTCTAAATTCTTTCAGAGATGGCAAGAGGAAGGTGCCTGCGGAGAGTTGGTAGATGACCAGGCGGGTTGAGCTTCTCAAAAAGGAGAGCGTTGAGGCTCCGGTTACTCTTTCAGCGGAGAGGGCAGAGCTCATTACGGAGTTTTACCGTGAGCACCTCGGCAGGTATCCGGCGCCTGTTTTACGTGCCCTTGCATTCAAGTACCTCTGCGAGAGGAAAAAAATCCACATAGGGAAGCACGAGTTGATCGTCGGGGAAAGGGGGCCTGAACCAAAGGCAGTCCCAACCTATCCCGAGCTAACCTGCCACAGTGTTGAGGATTTGAAGACGCTTGACTCAAGAGATAAGACCCGCTACATGGTGAGGCCTGAGGACAATGAGGTATACAGGGAGAAGATCATACCCTACTGGCGTGGTCGTACGATGCGCGACAGAATATTTCAGGAACTTCCGGATGAGTGGAAGGAAGCCTATTCTGCCGGCGTTTTCACTGAGTTTATGGAGCAGAGGGCCCCGGGCCACACAGCCCTTGATGGTAAGATATATAAAAAAGGCCTTCTTGATTTCAAAGAGGAGATTGCCAAAAGCCTCTCGGGGCTAGATTTCCTCAATGACACAGAAGCCACCTCAAAGCAGGCCCAGCTGAGGGGCATGGATATAGCCTGCGAGGCTGCAATTATCTTCGCCCGGCGACATGCCGAGCTTGC
>CAZPCG010000578.1:0-1685 GCA_964584875.1 uncultured Spirochaetota bacterium | reverse complement strand
TATCCCCTCACCGCAGGGCTCAGCCAGAAGAAGATGAGGAGGCTTGTGGAGTACGCACTATCGCTTTTCAGGGAACAGATTAGTGATGACCTGCCTGATTTCATCAGGGAAGGCTACAGGATAAAGGTGAAGAAGGATTTGATCCAGGATGTGCACTTTCCCCCCGACGTGAATGCCCTGCGGAGGGCGAAGGAGGCCCTGTCATACCAGGAGTTCTTCAAGTACCAGCTTATCGTGGCGCTTTCCCGGGCAAAGACGCTCAGCGCTGTAAAGCGGCGAAAGCCCCCATCAGGGGAATTGAAGAGGCAATTACTTGCTTCCCTCCCCTTCAGGCTGACAAAGGCTCAGGAGCGGGTGCTTGAGGAGCTTGAGAGGGACATGAAACAGCCGGTACCGGTTAACCGGCTCATACAGGGTGATGTGGGCTGCGGCAAGACCATCGTTGCGCTCATCGCTTCACTCGGTGCCATTGAATGCGGCGGGCAGGTTGCTGTCATGGCGCCCACCGAGGTCCTTGCAAGCCAGCACTTCAACACGGTAAAAGCCTTTCTCGGCAACCTGAACGTTAACGTTGAGTTTCTCTCAGGGTCGGTGAGGGGCCCTGTGAGGGATGAGACGCTCGGGAGGCTCAGACGCGGTGAGATTGATATCGTGGTCGGGACACATGCCCTTTTCTCCGAGGATGTTGCATTCAGGGATCTTGAGCTCGTCATCATAGACGAGCAGCAAAAGTTTGGAGTGCTGCAAAGGGGCAGGCTGAGGGAAAAGGGGAGCCATCCAGACTGCATTGTCATGAGTGCTACCCCCATACCCCGGACTCTCTCCATGACCCTGTACGGCGACCTTGATGTATCCGTCATCGATGAAATCCCGAGTGGGCGAGGGGGAGTTGAGACCTTCATCGTGAAGCAGGCCGAGGAAGAAAAGGTCTTCAGCAAGGTACGCTCAGAAATCCTCCAGGGGCGGCAGGCCTATTTCATATATCCCCTTATTGAGGAATCGACTGCGGTTGACCTCAAGAATGCGATCGATGCCTATGAGAGGTTGAAGAATGAAGTGTTTGGCGGATTCAGGGTGGGACTGCTTCATGGTAGAATGAGCGACGAAGAAAAAGAAGTGGCGATGAAGAAGTTCAAAGAAAGGGAGTTGGATATTCTTGTTTCAACAACGGTTATCGAGGTGGGAATCGATGTGCCGAACGCCACGGTGATGGTGATCGAGCAGGCGGAGCGCTTCGGGCTCTCCAGCATCCACCAGCTCCGGGGGCGTATAGGGAGGGGTGGGCACCACTCCTACTGCTTCCTCATTCCTGACAGGAGCAGCGGCCTGGAGTCCTTCAACAGGTTGAGGGTATTGAAGGAAACTCAGGACGGTTTCAAGATCGCCGAGTGGGACCTTCGGCTCAGGGGGCCGGGTGAGCTGATCGGGAAGAGGCAGTCGGGGTTGCCCTCCTTTATAATCGATGATCTCGACATCAATACGAAGCTCATCGCGAGGGCCCAGAAGGACGCGCGGAGATTCGTGAGCGGAGAAGTAGGGACTGATGAGGAGAGGAGACAGTATCTTGATGATTTCATGAGGAGCGAATCTTACAGGAATGCTGTTCTCTTCTACGGCGGATGAATCCTGATATATGTATATGTTATTTTTATATGTCATTGCGAGCCCCGATTTCAATCGGGGCG
>CAZPCG010000577.1:0-1686 GCA_964584875.1 uncultured Spirochaetota bacterium | reverse complement strand
ATGACTTCGTGAAATCCGTAATTTCCCATAGTTAGATAAATGCCTTCAATCTTCTTTGTCTTTTTCTTATCAGGCTCCAGAGCCGGATATCTATTGGGCACCACCCTGATTTGCCATCTACTTTCTCCACTCATGACAAGCTCGGTGGTGATGGAAGGCAGCATGCCCTCATTTCCTGGACAGAAGGGGCACCGTTCGTCATAGATGGAAACTTTTTTACAATCCCGGGTCTCTTTTTGAAAACCGTAAGGCCTTTCCCCTCTCCCGGGGGCAAAGATGACCCACTTCTTCGTAATCTTGTTCTGTCTTATTTCACCCATGGCATTTCTTTTACATTATCCCCTGATACAATAAACGTCAAATATACATTCTGTGAGGGAGTTAGATCGGTACTATCTAGAATCGCGTGTAATACCCGATGCTGAGCTGGCGCACCATTTTCCCGAGGGAGGGGGAATACTTGAACTCAAGATCGATCGATACGAGGTCCACTATGTTGAAATCAACCGCTACATTGTAGAAGATCTCCGGCCACCTCTCCTGTTTGAGGTATATGTTCTCCATCTCGCCCTTCAGGGAGAATGCGGGGCTGAGCTCGATATCGGTGCCGATGAAAAAGGTAATATTCTTCGGGTCCGAGTAGTCGAAGGGGATAACAGGGTACCGAAAACCAAAGGAGAGGTTCTGTTCACTATTGAAGAGGAAGTAGTGCTGGGACACAACGACATAGAAGCCGTTTACGATGATCCCCCTCTCCTTCCCCATTTCTCCCCTCATGAAATATGAGTATCCAACCGCAATTGGAGGCAGCCGGTTTGAGCCATCGGAGAGGAGCACCCGGGCCAGAACACCAGGCTGGTTGACACTCACTTCATCGCTTCCGATGACGCTTCCCGCATCGAAGTATATTCCGAGAAAGACGAAATCCGAGACCGCCAGAACCGCACTGGCAAGTATGCCGCCGCCGTCGTAGATTGAAAAATCGAACAGCATATCACCCCTGTAGGGAGTGTATGCCTTTGGCGTATCGATGATATACAGATCGTCGACACTGGCACACACGGTGAGCGGTACAAGGGTCAGTGCAGTGAAGAGGAACAGGCCGATGGTTCTCTTTCTCAGGATCATGTTCAACCTCTGCATCTTTTTCTATAGTATCGGACTTTAAAGAATCTACTTAAGATGAACTTAATAAACTTCGTTGAGGAACCATGCCGGGCATTCAATAAAGGAACACCAGGCCTTTTAAACAGGGGCCCGCCGGTTCATGGTAAAAATATAGTTTCAGCAAGATAAATTCTTGTATTTTAAGATGTTTCATTTAACTTCATGCAGTATATTCGATGAATCATTGAATCGATAACCGTAAACCAATTTCCAGTGCATTATAATCAGAAATAGGAGGCTTTCCAATGGCTCAAAAAAAACGAAGCATCCATGATTTCCTCCTGATGAAACAGAAAAAAGAGAAGATCGTATGGCTCACCGCCTACGATTACCCCACTGCGCAGTTTGCGGAGAGGGCCGGGCTAGACATGCTGCTTGTGGGAGACAGCCTCGGGATGTGTGTGTACGGTTATGAGAGCACAATTCCCGTTACCCTCCAGCAGTGCATCTTCCACAGTGAGGCAGTGCGCCGCGGGGCTCCGAACACCTTCGTTGTGGGAGACATGCCCTTCATGAGCT
>CAZPCG010000576.1:711-1688 GCA_964584875.1 uncultured Spirochaetota bacterium | reverse complement strand
TGCGGTTCTTCATAGCACCCTTTAGCAGCCCACGCACCTCTGCAAGGCCTTCTTCACGTTCTATCTGGTTGAGCGCTTTGCTGAGGGTTTCGTTTTTTGAGACCAGATACTTCGTTACCTCCCGGTCTCTTCCCTGGTCCTCCATCCCGTCGAAGTGAACGGTGTGACCTTTGAGTCCGAGCGGCCTCTCCTCTTTCAGCGTGACTGCCTTATGGCGGTTATGCTGTACATCCTCAGACGAATCCGTGTGTACCCACACCGAGCCGGGGTTGCACAGCTCGATTGCATCGGCCACAAAGGCGAGTAAACGGTCGTTGTCGATGGCTGTCAACGCCTTAAAATTTCTGTCATCCAGTCTTGATTTAAGAGTTTTAAAATGAGAGTTATCCACTCCGGGCTCCTTCCTCATTGTTATCGTTTTTTTTAATATTGTCGCAGTTACATCTTAAAACTGCCGACCTGCAAACCTTCATGGAGGAGCAGCTTCTTTTTCAGCTCTATCCCGCCCCCGAATCCTCCCAGCCGCCCTGAAGCCGCGATAACCCTGTGGCATGGAATGATAATGGGCAGGGGATTTCGACCGAGTGCTGACCCAACTGCACGGGATGCACCGGGCTTTTTCAGGGCCCGTGCAATGTCACCGTAGGTTACAACGCCGCCAAAGGGTATGGTGAGTGTATGCTTCCACACAGACTGCTCAAAGGGGCTTCCCTGAGGCATGGCGGGGATTGTAAAGCTCTTCCTCTTTACCTGCATGTATTCGTTGAGCTCCCGTATAATCTGTGCAAATGCAGCCGCATCCTCTTTAAGAGGACAGTAGCGCTTTTTAAGCCACTCTATAAACTCCTCTCTGCTCTTCGTAATATCGATAAGCAGAAGATTATCATCCTGGGAGAGGAGCCCGGCTTTCAGAAAATCTCTTTCGTAGAAGTACCAGAAGTATGAACTCATGCCCTTTCTCCTGTACAGGTTTTTGA
>CAZPCG010000576.1:0-701 GCA_964584875.1 uncultured Spirochaetota bacterium | reverse complement strand
TTATAGATTTATTTGATTTGAATCAGTATAGTAAAAAAAATCCAGTTGAAGTAGCATTATTTTTGATCTGCAATCTTCTTGACATGGTTTCAAAAGAGAGCATATTATGTCAGGTAAAAGCCGAGGAACTGAGCGACTGCCCGAAGCTCGATGGTGGTAGCGTATGAAATCGTATCGCCAAAATCTTCTGAAAACAATAGAACTTATCGATTTGTGCTTTACCTTGAAAAAGGCCTATATGCGGAGTAAACTGCCGGAAATTGTTGAGGAAGATCTCGAGCGCAGAATCTGGAACGATATACTTCGCCGCAAGGAGAATAAATGGAGGTCGGCAAAAGCCTCTTCGTAACCTTGAAAAGGCTATCCAGGCTGTTTTTCAAATCCAACATATCCTTCTGCCTCATCGGTGGTCTTGCCCTCGGCATGGTTGCAAAGCCCAGATCAACTGAAGATATAGATCTCCTTGTTCTTCTTGACGAGGATCAGCGAGAGAGCATTGCGTTAATCATTCGTAAACATTTTCGTATCATCGAAATCCCTTCAACGGTTATGCAAATCGGCAGGTCTAGGGTATGGCGAATTGTCCTGCAGGACCCGTATCACGAAGGTGGGATCGTCATACTTGACGTTGTATTCGCCGATAACGCCATTTACCGGAATGCAGTAAAAAACAGCGTTCCTGTCCAGGTAGATGCAGTTAC
>CAZPCG010000575.1:0-1698 GCA_964584875.1 uncultured Spirochaetota bacterium | reverse complement strand
GAAAATGCGATTAAAGGCCCATTTTCATAGCCTTTGAGTGCTGCCTGAAGCAGCATGGCCGACTGATATGAAACCGATTATAACCCGGGGAGTATATAATATGGATACCCCTTTGAAGATAGGGAGCACTATTTGACAGCATCGCAAAATCCAGAAAAGGTTTCGAAAAAAAGCTATCCCCATGAAGCTATGGAAATTCTTGCCATACAGCAAACCCTCCGTGGAAACAAACATGCCTTTTCAACCATAATTGAGCGCTACACCCCTCTTATCTATTCCCTGGCCTATAGAATGCTCGGTAACAACGAGGAAGCCGAGGAGGCTGTACAGGAGATATTCTTGAGAATGTACAGGTCTCTTGGGAAGTTTCGCCTCTCCCAGAGGTTTCACCCCTGGGTCTACACCATCGCTTTGAACTGGCTGCGGTCACACCTGAGGCGGAGGGGCAGGCGGAGGGACCATGCCGCACTTCGTTTTGAGGATATAACTTTAAGAGAGGATATACGGGGTCATGAGAAGGACCCTGCTCAACAGCTTGAAGAAAGGGAGGCTGAGAGGGTAGCGCAGAGAGCCATTATGGGCCTGAGGCGGGAGTACAGGGAAGTGTTCATCCTCCGTCACATCGAGGGTCTTTCCACGGATGAGGTTGCACAGATCCTGAAGCTGCCAGAGGGAACGGTCAAATCCTACCTTCACCGGGCACGGCAGGAACTTATAAAAACTCTTACCGAGGAGGGTTGGGGTGAAACCTGATTCAGTTTCGGGAGTATATATAGGTGGGAGTAAGAGATGAACTGTACAGAGTGGAAAGAGGAATTAAAGAGTTTGCTTGAAAAAGGGTGGGCTTTTGATGTGGAAAAATCCGATTGGGAAAAACCCGCCCTTCCCAGACATCTCGAGGAGCATGCTGAAAGCTGCCCGAAGTGCTCTGCAACACTGCGGGGAGCGCTGATGCTTGTGGGAGGAAAGGAGCTCAAGAAATCTCCCCAGGCCGGGCTTATCTATCGGGTTAGGGAGCGGGTTTTTATGGAAGCTGAACCTCGAGGGTTGAGCATTCCAAGGTGGTTTGCAGTTCCCGCTGCTGCAGCGGCAGTACTTGTTTTTGCCGTCATTCTGGCATTTTTATTCTTAAAGCCGAACAACCACGATACTGTCATGGTACATCTATTTCTCGAAGCCCCGGGAGCTTCTGAGGTAGTGGTGGTGGGTGACTGGAACGGGTGGGACCCTCTGGTGAACCGGCTCTCCGATACCGATGGGGATGGTATCTGGGAGATAGAGATCAAGCTACAGCGTAGCAGGGAATACCGGTATCAGTTCCTCATCGATGGAGAGCTCTGGATTCCCGATCCTAAAGCACCCCTGCAGATTGAGGATGGATTTGGGGGAACCGATTCCATCCTGCATATTTGAACAAATGATTCAGGAGGAAGAAAATGAGCACATCAAGAAAGAAAATGAAAAAAAGAGTGGGGATGGTAAGGGGTATTCTGGTGGTTGCTTTCACCCTTGCCTTTACTTTCGGTTTTGGAGTTCCGCTACTGGGTCAGGAGACAGGAGATACACCGCCCTTTATTGAGGAGCTCTCAGGTCTTCTTGAGGGTAGAGGGTGGTCTGCTGAGGATGTAGCCCGTGTGGTGGAAGCTGCAAAAACCCTTGATTGGGAAGGGGCTGAAGGTGCTGATCCTGAGGTTGTTG
>CAZPCG010000574.1:0-1701 GCA_964584875.1 uncultured Spirochaetota bacterium | reverse complement strand
TTTCAGCAAAATCAGCTAAAAACACATCCTCGTATATTTCGAGAGCTTCTTTTCTCAATTCTTACCGTATACACCTGTTTGGGTACTGGCCTGAGCGCGGCGCTTTCATGGAAACGGCTTCGTTTAAGGAGCTCGAAGCACCATCAGTACTGGTAAGGATACCGAAGGACCACGATGGGACTATTGTCGTTGCTTCTGCAGGAACACAGGACGGGCCTTTGCCCATATCTGCTCAAAGAACCGCATTCTTCTTTTGCTGGTCGTACCGGAGGAAAGTGCTGATCGGATATGGTCTGTTGAGCCTTTCAGAGAGAATGTAAAACTCATTACCCCCATGGTAGATTCGTGGAATAAAGGGAAGGACAAAACTCGGCTCCTGTGCTATTCTTTTCTCATAGCCCTCGTAGCGCTCCTCGTTGAGAGCGTATTTCACCTCTCCCGATCAATACTTTTTCTGATCGGGTTTCAGGAGGTAGATGTGCTTTATCCTCAGGAGCCTGAGGAGCCTACGAGGGATTATGGTAATAAAGGGGGGGGAAAAAGTTTATAAAAAATCATCGCTGCAGGTTTATAATATAAGGTGCATTTCAATAGCTTTTCATTTCAGAGCATCAATAACTGCTATTCATTACCATGAAGCAGGTACGATTACGCATAATCTGGAAAAATCTTATATATAAAGCGAGTTTCACATGGGATTGAAATCTGTGGGAGCTTCCATCCCGAGGCTTGATGCCGTCGAGAAAGTAACTGGGGAAGCCCCCTATGTGGCAGACATTTTCCTGCCCGACCCGCTCCACATTAAACTGGTCCGCTCGGATGTTCCCCACGCAAGAATATTGAGCATCGACACATCGGAGGCCCTGAAAGTTCCAGGTGTTTGCCGGATTATAACCGGGGAATGGGCAGATTTTCTTGCAGGCTTCTGCATTCATGACCAGCCTCCGTTCGCCAAGGGAAAGGTTCGCTTTGTTGGGGAACCGGTAGCCGCCGTGGTTGCAGAAACCCTAAGGGCAGCCGAAAGAGGGGCATCCCTCGTAAGGGTTCAGTACGAGGAGCTTCCGGCGGTGTTCGATCCGCTCGAAGCTGTCGGTGAGGATGCTCCAATCATCCATGAAGGTCTTGGAACCTACTTCCACCTGCCGGCGTTCTATCCGGTGCCAGGTACGAACATCTTCCACCACTACCATCTTGAGAAGGGAAGCATTGATGAGGGGTTCAGAGAGGCGGACCTGGTGGTTGAGCACACCTACCGCTTCCCGCACCTGTCTCACGCCCAACTCGAGCCACACGGGGCGGCTGCACGCTGGAGCAGCGGGGGAGAGCTCCACCTGCACACCTCATCACAGGCTCCTCACCTTGTCAGCTCGCTGCTTGCGAGGGTCTTCCATCTATCCCAGAACTGCATACGGGTGTGTGTCCCCTATGTAGGTGGGGGTTTCGGGGGAAAATCTGATGTAACCATTGAGCCACTCACCGCCTTTGTTGCGCGGTTTTTTCCAGGCAGGTGGGTAAGGCTTGTGCTCGAGAGGGAGGAGATGTTTTGCGGCACCCCGCTCGGCAGGGGGTGCGTTTCCACCATGGAGATGGGCGTTACGAAGGGTGGGAGGATAGTTGCGGCGAGGGTGAAGATGTACTTTGCAGCCGGGGCCTACGGCGACTGCGTGATCAACATTGTGACGGGCGGGGGCCACAATTCAA
>CAZPCG010000573.1:0-1711 GCA_964584875.1 uncultured Spirochaetota bacterium | reverse complement strand
CCAACCAGTCCGGCTACAGAAGCTATGTTGATGATGGAACCACCGCCGATTTTTTGCATGTGAGAGATTATCTCCCGTGATACGAGGAATATCCCTTTCAGATTTGTATTGAGCACCCTGTCCCAGAGCTCTTCTGAAATCTCGGTAATCTTCCCTGGACGCCAGATCCCTGCATTGTTAACAAGGATATTGATTGCGCCACAGAAGGAGAGAGACTTCTGAACCATTTCTTTTACCTGAGATGGTTGGGATACATCGCAGGGGATGAATAGACAACTTCCCCCTTCCTTCTCTATCTCCTTTTGGGCTTTGTTTCCGCTCTCTTTGTCCGCGTCTGCAATAGCAACACGACAACCCTCTCTAGAATAAAGCTCAGCGATTGCTTTACCGATCCCCATCGCTCCGCCTGTAATGAGTGCCGATTTGTTTTTGAGTAGCATTGGTAATCCTCCTCTTAGCCTCATGTACCCCAATAATAGAAGAAGTGAGGTAGAATAATATTTAGGCTACCCTCCTGTTGAACACCTCATTTAAGCGCCCCAAGGGTGAGCCCTTTTACCAGATGCTTCTGCACCAAAACAGTAAAAAATATAACAGGAATGAGTGCAAGCGTACCCCCGGCTGTCATGTATCCCCAGTTGATTCCGGTCTCCTTCATGAATGCTATTATTCCCACTGGAAGTGTGACTGCTCTGGTACCCGTGAGTATGAGGGCAAACAAAAATTCGTTCCAGGAGAATATGAAGACAAGAATGGCAGTTGCTGCAAGCCCTGGAGCAACAAGCGGGAGTGCGATCTTTCTGAAAGCGCCAAACTCGGAGCATCCGTCAATGAGGGCACTCTCAGGAATCTCCCTGGGGATGTCCTCAAAGAATCCCTTCATCATCCACACGACGAATGGAAGGTTGAATGTGAAGTAGGTTATGACAAGACACCATGGTGTGTCGAGAATCCTCAGGTTTTTCATGATAATATAAATGGGTATTATTGCAGCTACAGGTGGCATCATTCTGACAGAAAGTATCCAGAAGGCAATGCTTTCAGCACCCCGGAACTTGAACCATGCGAGGCTGAACGCAGCCATGGAGCCAAGGGCGAGGGATAAGCCCGTGCTCAGAGAAGCGACAATGAGGCTATTCATGGCGTATTTCTCGAAGGGAGTGGCATCGATGATGTTTATGTAGTTTTTAACCGTGGGTTTGAAGATCCATTTTGGAGGAAATGTGATGGCATCTAGCTCAGTTTTGATCGATGTGATGAATAGAACGAAGGGTGGAAAAAGGATGATGGTGAAGAGCACGATCACCGCAAACACAAACAGGATCTTCTTGATCTTTCGCGGTAGTGGAGTCATGGTTCATGCCCCCGCTGCGTAGATTCCTCGATAACGGATGGTTCTTATAAGGATTATCGCAATGACGGTTACTATCACAACAAGCAACCAGGAAAGCGCAGATGCGTATCCCATATGGAAAAACTTGAAACCGTAGCGATAGGTATAGTAGTTCATTATCTCGGTGCTCATCCCGGGACCACCCTCGGTGAGTACAAATATTATGTCAAAGGTTTTAAAGGAATCCATGAGCCGTATCAGGATTGCAACGATCATTACGGGGCTCAGGAGAGGAAGCGTGATGAAGCGAAGGAGCTGGAGATATGATGCACCGTCAACATAAGCTGCTTCATAAGGCTCCCTCGGGAGAGCATGAAG
>CAZPCG010000572.1:0-1728 GCA_964584875.1 uncultured Spirochaetota bacterium | reverse complement strand
GTGGTGAGCACAGGATCAGCGGAAATATGTTTGATATATTTGGAGACGAGAGAGTGAAGAACGCGCCCATCTCCGAACAGGCAATCGTGGGTTGCGCCATTGGAGCATCCATAACCGGGTGCAGGGCTATTGCGGAGATACCCTTTGGCGACTTTTTACCCATGTGCATGGATATGATAGTAAACCAGGCCGCAAAGTTTTACTATACCTTCGGGGGGCAAATGAACGTTCCAATCGTCATCCTCACGGCAATGGGAGGATACATCAGAGCCGCAGAGCAGCACTCTCAGTGCTTTGAATCGTGGTTTATGCATGTGCCAGGGTTGAAAACCGTCTGTCCTTCTACTCCCTACGAAGCAAAAGGGATGATGAAGACGGCGATCAACGATCCCAATCCGGTCATTTTCATCGAGCACAAGAAATTGTTGCCGATGAAGGGGGAGGTTCCACAGGAGGAGTACACAATACCCTTCGGTGTTGCCGACATAAAGAAAGAGGGGGAGGACGTTACGCTTATCGCTATTTCATACCTGGTTCACCCTGCACTGAGAGTTGCCGAGAAGCTTGACAGGGAGGGAATCTCCGTGGAGGTTCTTGATCCACGCTCTCTCGTTCCTCTGGACAAGAAGACTATTCTCAATTCTGTCAAAAAAACCGGGCGGGTGGTCATAGCCCACGAGGCTCACCTCACAGGCGGCCCCGGAGGTGAGATAGCCGCCATCATTGCAGATGAGGCCTTCGGATATCTGGATGCGCCCATCAAGCGGGTCGGAGCCAGGTGGACGCCGATTCCCTTCCCCTCTTTGCTTGAGGACTATGTGCTCCCGGGCGAAGAGGACATGGAAAAGGCAATAAGGGAAGTTCTGAGGTAAACCGGAGACTAATATTAAAAAATAGGACAACCAGAATGATCAAAGAGGTGATACTGGCAAAGATAGGTCTTACCATGGAAACAGGTCGAATCATAAAATGGCTCAAAGAGGAAGGCGACTATGTAAAGCAGGGGGATACGCTCTTTGAGGTTGAGACAGACAAGGTAACGACCACGGTGGAGGCATTCCATACAGGTTATCTCAAAAAAATAGTGGTGAGAGAGGGTGAGGAGGTTCCTGTCAATACCGTAATTGCGTATGTAGGTGAAAAAAGCGATGAGATAGTTGAGCCGGGGATGCCTGAGAAAGCGGGTGTGGATATCCAGGGATACGGGAGAGAAGTTCCTTTTCAAAAAGAACCGGTAGAAAGACAGACAACCCGCGCAGGAAAGCCGGGCAGGATTAACGCCTCTCCGCTTGCGAAAAGGATTGCAGCCGAACTCGGAATAGAGCTTTCGCTGGTAACAGGGAGCGGGCCCGACGGCAGGATAGGCAGGGAAGACGTTGTAGCTGCTGCGGAAAGGCTCAAGGGAGAGCATCCAGATGAGAAACTTCTAAAGCCGGCAACACCCAGAGGCGTGAGCCCGGAAGGCGTTCCCATAGCTTATACTGTTCCATTGACGGGAGTAAAAAAGCTTGTCGCAGAAAGAGTGAGGGATAGTTATGCAAAAAGCCCTCACATTCACCTGGAAACGGTCGTCGATGCCCATGAAGTTTCCAGGCTGAGAGACCTGGCAAACGAAAGATATGCCGGCAAATACCACGTCACCTACACGGACATCATGGTGAAGACCGCTGCGCTGGCCTTAAAAAAGCATCCTCTGCTGAACTCTTCGCTGAAAGGCGATGCAATCCA
>CAZPCG010000571.1:0-1728 GCA_964584875.1 uncultured Spirochaetota bacterium | reverse complement strand
GAGTTTCTCGCGGACGTCTCTGAAGCTTGAGGTATGCTGGAGTATCATTTCCCACTGTACGATGGCATTCTGGATGTCCTGGCGTGCAAGGTACAGCTCTCCCATCTGGTAATGAAGCTCAAGGCTGGTTTCCCTGTTAAGCCCTTTTATATTAAGGAGGAGAGCAAAGACCTTTTCCGCTTCATCAAGCTTGTTGAATCTTCTCAGGATATTACCAAGGTGGAGGAGGCTTTGAACAGTGAAACGTTCATCCCTTCTCGATTTCAGGAAATGCTGGTAGGAATCCTTGTACTTCTGATCACTGTATTTCAACGTGCCGAGGTAATAGTTAATCTCAGGGTCACTATGCTCAGCTGAATAAATACGTTCCAGAACGAGGAGGGAGTCAGAATGTTTTTTTAACTTAAAGAGGAGTATTCCCAGTTCCTTGAGTATCTCGTGGTTTTCAGGTGCAAGCTCTGCTGCTTTTTCCAGGTACTTCAGCGCCTGCTCATTTTTGCCCCGCCTGTATTCGATTCTGCTGAGTTCAACGCAGGGAACCGCATCATTGGGGTCCAGTTTCTTTATAACGAGGAAGGTTTTCATAGCCTCTTCTAAGTTATTCAGCCCCAGATAACAGGCGGCAATCTTCCTCTGCACCTCTTTTTCATCTACATTGTTGCTGCTCTTCCTGTGGGTGAGGATGCTGTTCAGTTGCAGAAGGGCCTCGGAATAATTCCCGAGCTCCATGAATAAATCTGCAGCCTGTAACCTCTTCGCATTGTCTTCTGGATTTTTCTCGATGAGACGGAGGAGGGTATAGACAGCACTTTCCTTTGCGCCTGATTCCATCTTCTTCTTCAGTGATGTTTGTAGCTTTGCCCTTTTCAGCGCCCTCATTGCGGAGAGTACGGCGCTGAATATAGCAATCAGTATACCTATTATGATGAGCGGAAATATCATGGCGGTTTCTCATTCCAATTCTAAGGGAGTATGAAGCTATTGTCAATAAATGATATGTCGATTGGAACTTTTGGTGTTGAAAAAGGGGTGCAAACAAAGTACTATTGTCTCTGGTTCTTTCAGGAAAGTATCAGATAATCCCTGGGAGAACAGTAAAGGAGCTGTATGCGGTGAGTATCATGTGGTCTTATCTCCTCAATTCCGGTCTACATTTCCAATGGGTTGACACAGCCCTTGCGCTCTGCATATACGTCATATCAATTGCTTTTTTTCTTAAATACAAGAGAGATTTTATGACACCAATTCTCTTTTTCGGGCTGTTCTTATTTCCACTTCAGTTCAGCATCTGGTTTCTGAGCGCGAAACTGAACCTCTCCATTCCTTCCCAGGTAAATCTGCTCGAGATCGTTTATATCTTTTTCCTCAAGATCAGCATACTGATTTCACTCCTTTTGTGCAGGCGATAGAATGCTCTCTTCTATTTATGTGAGCTTCAGCCCAGAATGAATATTGACTTTCAACTCTAGGGGTTGTATCTTTGCCTGAGATTTAAGGGGGCTGAAATGTATTCGATAGTCGAGCTGAACAACAGGCAGTACATGATCGAGTTTGGAAAACCTCTTCTCGTGGACAAAGTGGATGCCGGTGAAAAGGGTGAGATAAAGCTCGATAAGGTTCTTCTCTACAGAGATGAGAATGAAGTGAAGATCGGGACACCCTATATCAAAGGCCTCTCCTTGACGGCGAAGGTAGTTGACAACATCAAGGGTAGAAAGGTGCGGGTAT
>CAZPCG010000570.1:0-1734 GCA_964584875.1 uncultured Spirochaetota bacterium | reverse complement strand
CTGATCTGCGCTGAAGGTTGTCCAGAGGTTGAGCTTTCCCCTGGCTGTTTCAAAGGGTGTGAGAAGGGGAAGGGCCCTCGGGCGGAAGACCTTCGAGGTGTCGCACATGGGGTCTACTGTGATGAAAAAATCCCTGTACCCTTTATCTCCCTTCAGGAAGGCGAGGAACTGGCTGCTCTGAGCCGAGATGTGGTTGATGACAGCGTCAAACATCAACACAAAGTCCTTTCCAAGGGCCTCAATTTCATCCCATGATCCGAGCTCAGGGTTCACCGCATAGTAGTCGATAACGGAAAACCCGCCATCGGAGGAGTAGGGGAAGAAGGGGAGTAGGTGGACGATCGTAATGTTATCATTGAGGTAGGTGGTAAGAAACTTCCTGAGGGTCTCAAGCGGCTTCTCCTTCTCTACCCGGAAGGAGTCTCCGTAGGTGATGAGAACTGCGTCTTTTTCCGAGAGCTCGAAGTTTTTGCGTTGAATCGATCTTTTATAACGGGAAAACACCTCAAGCAGGCGGCGAAAGGCTACTTCGCCTTTTCGTTTTCCATAGAGGTATAAAAGTTTTTCGCGGATCGATTTCTCGGTTTCAGGCTTTCCCAACTGTCACCCTCCTCCCACTGCCGGCACCAATATGGTTAATTATAAGATCATCGCCTTCATCAGCTACCCCTCTTCCTCATCTTCATCCTGAAAGTCCAGCACCATTTGAAGCTCTTCCGGGGTGATCATCCCGAGGCTGATGAGAATATCACCGAGCCTCTGGCCTGATGATTTTTGAACCTCAAGAGCTTCGTTCAGGTCATCAATGGTTATCATACCCGACTCCATGAGGATTTGACCCAGCAGCTTTGTCAACCGCTCCCTCCTTCAGTCCACATTTACCCCGGCTCTGCAGCGCCTGCCACATAGCATGAGCCCGAGTCAGGGCAACGATATATGCATGGTGGACCAGATTATTAATGTGCGTGCCTGTTTCTCTATAATAATTATAGGGATTTTTTTCCTGCAGTAAACATGTTTATCGAGAGTTATTCAGAAGAAAAATAAAAGATGGAGGGAATCGGTTGATCAGAGCTTGATCCTTTGACTTGATTAATTGGTTGAATGTTATACATTCAATAAAATATCTGAAAAACGGGCGGCAGGTTGTGTAACCCCGCTCATATTGTTTTTATATGATGGAACTGGAGGAAAAAATGTATGGAAGAGACCAGGGTTGTTGCAATTGCAGGTGCCTCCTCGGGGGTCGGGAAGACCTGTGCCATGCTCCTTGCCAGGAAGGGCTACACGGTGTCGCTTTGCGCCCGCAGGGAAAATCTTGTCAATGAGATTGCCCAATCCATCCGTAAGGAGGGGGGCAGAGCTCTTGCTATAGGGGCCGACATGAGCAGGTGGGATGATGCCAGTCGGTTTATCCTGGATACTGAGGAGGAGTTTGGGAGGATCGATGTGCTTTTCAACAATGCCGGTGCAGGGATACGGTATACTGATTTTGAGAACATGACGGTTGATGAGATCGAGGAGGGGATTGCCTCCAATCTCAAGACGGTGCTATTTGGCTGCCTCGCCGTTCTGCCCATCATGAAGGAGCAGAGAAAGGGTCACATCATCAATACGACCTCGATTCTTGGAAAGAGGGCACGCGCTGGCCTTGCGGTGTACACTGCTGCAAAGCACGGCGTGGATGGTTTCTCACGCTCACTGATGAACGAGGTGAAGAAGTACGGAATAAAG
>CAZPCG010000569.1:0-1734 GCA_964584875.1 uncultured Spirochaetota bacterium | reverse complement strand
CCCGAAGAGCCTGGGGATGAGACCGGGCACGTAGATGGGATGGTTCGGTTCCTCAGTTCAGAAACGGTAGCGGTGGGTTCATATCCACCGGAATGGAAAGAGGGAAACCGATTTATGGATGGGATTGCAGGGAGATTGAAACACGAACTGGGGTCTGGATACACTATAGTCCGGATCCCTGATGGAATACCTCCCGATGAAAAAAGCGAGGGTATGAGCAGCGCTTTTGGCAATCACGTAAACTTTCTACGACTCGGCAACATAATGCTGGTTCCAATCTATGGAATAGCAGAAGATGTAACGGCGATAAACACACTGAGAAAAAATCTTTCAAATGTTGATGTTATTCCTGTAAACATCCCTGGGCTCAGGTTGCTTGCCTCTAAAGGAGGAGTCCTGAACTGTATAACGTGGGTTTATTTTTGAGAAATTGAACAAGTGGGCGATTTCCGCCTTCCTAATCCACATCTTAACTAGACCTATTTTATCCTTCATACTAACCTCCTTCCCCCTTTTTATAATTTTAGCTATGCCCATGCCACCTTAGTTTATTTCGGAAAAAAATAGAAAAAGGAGGTAAAATTGAAATACTATGATGAGTCGTGAATATGTATAGATAAAAGTGCAGGCTTTGGGTATTTGAGTGATATGTGATGAAAGCCCGATGAGACTTACCTTCCCAATAAAATATAGCGTAGTACCAACAATAACTATGATTGAAAAGAAATGATTACCTTCCCAGTATCTCCCTCTTTGCTGCCTCGGTAGACACGAACACCTTCGTCAGGTTCGGGTCGCTCTGCAGTTCCCTGAGGGCAGCCTCAAGCTCCTCCAGGGGCACAACCATGGAAAACAGTGGTTGGGGGTTCACCCTCCCGTACTGCAGGAGGGCAATCGCATCGTTCCAGTCGTTGCCAAAACCCGCACAGGACCCCACGATCTTCCTCTCGCCGATAACAACTTCAAAGGGCTTGAGATGCATGATATCTTCGACCCCCGTTATGCCGAAGGAAGCAAGCGTACCCCCGGGGCGCACCATCGAGAAGGCCTGCTCGTAGGTCCGGGCTGTGCCCACGGCCTCGACCACGAAGTCAGCGCCCCTCCCCCCTGTGAGCTTTTTTACCTCTCCCACGGGGTCTGAGACCTCCTGTACATTTATCGTGAAATCGGCGCCCATTCCCTTTGCCATCTCAAGCCTTTTTTTGTTTCTACCTAAAAGGATAACGGGGGCGGCCCCGCGGTGCCGGGCGACCGAAGCATGGAGCATGCCGAGCTTGCTCCCGAGTATAGCAACGCTTGACCCTATCTCTACC
Organism: uncultured Spirochaetota bacterium; assembly: GCA_964584875.1. Classification (GTDB taxonomy): domain Bacteria; phylum Spirochaetota; class B62-G9; order B62-G9; family DRHN01; genus CAZPCG01. The sequence continues at coordinate 421 of CAZPCG010000569.1, read as the reverse complement.
TGCATGGCCTTCGCCGAATGTATCACGCAGGAGAGCGGTTCCACGAAAGCCCCCTTGAGGAAGTCGATGCTTTCTGGAAGCCTGTGCACCTGCTCCCAGGGTGCCTTCACATACTCAGCGTAGGTGCCATCCACATGTATCCCGAGCTGGGTAAACCCGGGGCACATGAGCTTCTGCCCCCTCCTGCAGTAGAAGCAGTAGCCGCAGCTCATGTTGATGTCAGCGGTTACCCTCTCCCCCTCTTTCAGGGCTCTGGCGTTCTTCCCGGCCTTTACGATTATCCCGGAAAACTCGTGACCGGGGATCAATGGAAGCCTGTCTTTTGAGTATTTTCCGGTAAAGATGCTCCAGTCGGTACCACATATACCTGTGTATTTTACCCTGATGAGCACCTCATCATCGCTTATCTGTGGTATCGGAA
>CAZPCG010000568.1:0-1736 GCA_964584875.1 uncultured Spirochaetota bacterium | reverse complement strand
GTTCGGGTTTATTGGATGATGAAAAAAAGCTTTCCCTTGCAATATTCGAAAACCTTGCACAGGCGGAATCCAGGGTGCACGGAATAGGCATAGATGAAGTTCACTTCCATGAAATTGGAGCTGTGGATTCAATCATCGATATCGTCAGCTTCTCCGTGCTGCTCACAAAGATGAATCCAGAAAAAGTATACGCTTCTCCCGTACCTCTCGGGAGCGGGACAACGCGGAGCAGACACGGCCTGCTCCCGCTGCCTGCACCGGCTACACTCGAAATTCTGCGCGGGCTTCCAGTGTACGGAAGCGGAAGGAGGGGGGAGCTTACGACGCCCACCGGCGCTGCGATGATCAAAGCGGTGGTACAGAGCTTCGGGCCCATGCCAGCGGGTACCATCAGGCGAATCGGGATGGGATTTGGAAAAAGAAAAAGGGATGGAACTAACGCCCTGAGGGTATTCGAATTTAATGAACTTTCAGAAAGCAACATCAATCCCGCAGAATTCTTGGATGCATCGGCTTGCGGGAAGGAAATGGTGGCGGTTATCGAAGCTACCATCGATGATTCGACACCAGAGGAGATTTCATTCCTGCAGGATGCCCTCTTCGCAGATGGAGCTCTTGATGTATTCATTACACCTGTCTACATGAAGAAAAATAGACCGGGAGTCAACCTGACAGCCATCAGCAGACCTGAAGATCTCAACAGGTGCGCTGACACCATCCTCCTCACATCCTCCTCCTTCGGCCTCCGCTACCAGCTCTATCATCGCAGATGCCTCGAGAGGCGGATTGAGCGAGTCGATACCGAGTACGGACCAATTGCGGTGAAGCTGGGTATCCTTGACGGAAGGGTGGTTAAGGTATCACCAGAGTATGAGGATTGCAGGAGGGCAGCCATCATGCACCACCTGCCGGTAAGGACGGTTTTCGAGAGGGCCAGGTTCAAGACAGAGCGCCGGCTTCTTGAAGACCAGGGGAAGCGTAAATCTCCAGCAAATGACTGATCCCTGGATATGCCTGTTTATGCGATGAAGTGTTTTATAGGAGAGCGTTATGGGTGTTGAAAAACATAGCACGATGAATGCCTTTATACTTGCAGGCGGAAAATCAAGTCGAATAAGGAGCGATAAAGCCTTTTTAAAATATAGCGGGAAATACTTCATCGACATCATCATTGACTGCACAAGTCATCTCTTCGACAGGGTATACCTCGTTGGAAAGGACTACAAAAACCCTCTCCTTGCAGGCAGATATCGCGATGAGGTTCAGGGCATTGGACCGCTTGGCGGTATATACACAGCCCTGAGGAGAACCGATAAACAGATCAACTTTTTCATCGGCACCGACTACCCTTTCATTGACCCGGAGACCATCACTTACCTTGCAAACGTCATGAAGGAGAAATCGCCTCCTTACCACGGATTGATTCCCGTGTTGCCCGATGGCCCTCATCCGCTCTGCGCATTTTATAGCAAAGCCTGTTTGCCCTCTGTAATGCGGTGCATCTCAGAGGGGCGCTACAGGGTGCTTTGTATAGCCGATCATTGCCCCGTATGGTACCATGATATGGCTCACGATGGCCTGCTCCTCCCCCTCGAAAGGCTAAAAAGAAGCTTTACCAACATCAATAATATCGAAGACCTTCAGAAATACATTGGGGAATGACGACACTTCGAGATTCCCGGTCCAGGCAATCATTCTCCGGATAACAATTTTTTTAAAAGGACTTAAAAAAAGTA
>CAZPCG010000567.1:0-1745 GCA_964584875.1 uncultured Spirochaetota bacterium | reverse complement strand
AAGCATCACCATCTCGGATTCTTTTTTCAAGAAGAGATATGCTTTATTGAGAACCGTTCGTTTATCCTGACCTATTTTATATTTGTCACGACGCTATACATAACGACGTACTTTGCAACCTCCATTGTCAATGAGTTGAGGGGAGGTGAGAGAGAGCTTGAGAAGGCGAATGTGCTGCTCGAGCAAAAGGACAGGGCAAAGTCGCAGTATGTCAAGACTGTGTCTCATGATCTGAAGTCGTCGCTGGCAACTGTGCAGAGCTGTCTCAGGGTAGTGCTGGACGGATTGACCGGTAAAATGTCCGAAAAAACGAGGGATATGATAAGCCGGGCAGAACAGCGCACTCGAAAGTTGAACCACTTTGTAAAAGAACTGTGGAGCCTTTCCAGGATGAGAGTTATTGAGGATTTTCAAAAGAAGGCGGTTGGGCTCGTTACGGTAATAGAAGAGGTTGCTTCACAGTTAAAGCCCATCCTGGAAGAGAGGCGGCTTAAGCTTGAGTTAATCGATCATGCCGGAAGGCCGGTTGTCAGTGCAAATGACTACATGATGGAGGAGCTGTTTGTTAACTTGCTTGATAATGCCGTAAAGTATTCTCTTGAGGGGAAGAAAATTACGATCGTGTGTGAGGAATCTCGCATACCTCGTTTCATTCAGGTTTCAATTCAGGATGAAGGTATAGGAATACCTGAGGAGAGCTTCCCGAGGATATTTGACGATTTCTACAGGGCTGAAAACGCAAAAATGATTGATAAGGAAGGGACAGGATTGGGGCTTTCCATTGTAAAGCAGATTCTTGAAATGGTCGGGGGTGAAATCTGGGTGGAAAGTTCTCAGAACAGGGGGAGCACCTTCACCTTCACCTTGCCCAGGGCACCTTAAATAATGGTTTTATCATATCTTTTTTATGGAGGAAAATGAAATGTCTAAAGAGGCTAAGATATTGATCGTTGAGGATGACACCGATCTGACCGAGGCTATGAAGGTTACCCTCGAGGCGGAGCATTACCGTGTTTTTTCAACAACCACACCGGAAGAAGGGTTGAGCATCGCTAAAAAGGAAAAGCCTGACCTCATAATCCTCGATGTGATGTTCGGCGAAGATGACAGGTCGAGGGGCTTTGATTGTGCTATGAAGATAAAGCAAGACAGGCAGCTTGCACCCATACCCATACTGATGGTGACCTCGATAAATGTCCGCTATCCCGAATTCCATTTTTCCCCGCAGTCAGACGGTGAATACCTGCCGGTTGATGATTTTGTGGACAAGCCTGCAAAGCCTAAGGAACTGGTCGAGAAGGTTAGAAAGCTTCTAGCTATTGGGGTCAGCAAATGGGTGAACTGGCCGCATCCTGCTGATGAAAAGAATAAGGGATAATCAAATGGATCTGAAGGCAATCTATCATCCCATACAGGATGAGATTTTTCTGGTAGAGAAGGAAATAGAGAATCAGATAGCCCTGATTACTGCGAGTCAGAATTTCAGAGATAGGGAATTTATCGGCGAGGTAGTAAGTTACCTATTCGAAGTACCGGGAAAGATGCTGCGTCCGGCCCTCGTCCTGCTCGCAGCAAAGGCTGTCGATGAATTGAGCCAGGCCTCGAGAGATGATGTTGTGAAACTCGCGGCTGCGGTTGAGTTTGTTCACACCGCATCGCTCATACATGATGATATCATCGATGGTTCAAACTACAGAAGGCATAGAATAACCCTCAACAGGCAGTTCGGCAATAAGGTTGCGGTG
>CAZPCG010000566.1:0-1745 GCA_964584875.1 uncultured Spirochaetota bacterium | reverse complement strand
CAGCCCCCCATGGGGCAGAGCTCCTTGAGCGGGTCCCCCTCATCGGTTTCCTCCTCCAACCCTGATATTCGATACAAGGTATATTATCCGTATCCCCCACAAAGGTTACGGGCCCAGCGTCTCCGTGAGAAATCTTACCATCCGCGGCCAAGCCTTTTTTGTCGCCGCCAGGTTAGCCCCATCTTTTCCATCCTGCGCCCTTAAAAAGGCGTGCCCTGCCCCTTCGTAGAACTCATACTCAAACCGTTTCTGAAGACGCTTCATCTCTGCTTCTGCGGACGGGATGGTGGAGTTGACCCTGTTGTCATCACCGCCATACAAGCCCAGCACGGGTGCTCTTACGCGAGCAAGATTTTCATTAGCGGGAGAAACTCCGTAAAAAACCACAGCAGCACCAAGCTCCGGTTGTTCGGTTGCATAGCCCAAACTAATCCCGCCTCCCCAGCAGTATCCCACAACTCCAAACCGCGATTTACAGGCATCAACCTTGTCCTCGCCGCCTGCGTCTATAACGACCCATTCGCCGTGCCTCGGCGAGTTGTTGAGTCTCGCCATCGCGTCTGTTTCAGCCGGCGGTAGATCGCTGCTCTGCCCGAAAACGGCGCCACCGACTGCCGCACTCAACACTGCCAGCAGGCCGATTGAAATCACAATTTTGTTCACATTCAGTTATATTCTCCTTTGGTATGCACATGCGTCATTTAAATGGTACTATTAATATTACTTTAATGCGGTATACAGGATCAGGTCAACATCTGAGTCTTTGGCTGGCTTGCATTTATGAGTACTCTAACCACAATAATCCTTCTTCCTCACCAGTCAAGGGAGATTCAAAATGCCCGGTAACCGTGAACGGGAAAAGGGTATTGCTTGACAGCTCGAATGCTCTTAAATTTTTTATTGAATGGAGGAGTTGAAAACATGTCGTTTACACTTCCAGATCTGCCCTATGATTTCAACGCCCTCGAACCCCACATCGATGCACGCACAATGGAGATCCACCATGACAAGCACCATGGCGGATATGTAAATAAATTGAACGCTGCCCTGGAAAAGGCCCCTGCACTGCAGGGGAAGACAATCGAGGAGATCATGGTGAGCCTCGAAAAGGCGCCTGAAGAGGTGAGAACCGCCATCCGGAACAACGGAGGCGGTCATTACAACCACACCCTCTTCTGGAAGATCATGTCCCCCAGGGGAGGCGGGAAACCGGCAGGCACGCTCTTGAGCATGCTCGAAAAGAGCTTCGGGAGCTTCGATGCTTTCAAAGATAGGTTCAGCGAAGCTGCAGCGAACATCTTCGGGAGCGGCTGGGCCTGGCTGAGCGTCGACTCCTCAAAGAGGCTGGTCATCAGCGCAACGCCGAATCAGGACAATCCCGCGATGCAGGGCCTCGTGCCGATCTTCGGGCTCGATGTGTGGGAGCACGCCTATTACCTCAAGTACCAGAACCGCAGGCCGGAGTACATTGCAGCCTTCTGGAATGTGGTCAACTGGGAACAGGTGGCGATGCACCTCGAGGGTGCAAAGTTATAGGGTCATAAAAACTATGAAAGCCGTTGTATTCGATAGATACGGGGACGCTGACGTGCTACAATTCGCTGATGTGGAAAGGCCAAAGCCGCGAGCCAGTGAGGTTCTCGTCAAGGTGTTTGCCACGAGCGTAAACCCCGTAGACTGGATGATCCGGAAGGGGGATCTGAGGCTCCTCCCTGTCCGGTGGCCGAGGATCCTCGGTTTCGACC
>CAZPCG010000565.1:0-1749 GCA_964584875.1 uncultured Spirochaetota bacterium | reverse complement strand
GGTATGCCGTACCTCAACATTCCACCCGCCCCGGGCAATCTTTCGAAAATAGTAACCCCGTATCCCATCAGGGCAAGGTAGTAGGCGGCCGAAAGCCCGGCAGGGCCCGAGCCGATAACGGCAACCCTTTCACCCCTTGACGGCTCTATCTCCGGGAGGAAAGGGTGGGTGAGGGCTGTATCGTAGTCGGCTGCAAAGCGCTTCAGGTTGTTGATGGCAACCGGCTCATCGACCTTGTTTCTCCTGCACACCTCTTCACAGGGATGTGGGCAGATCCTCCCGATTGTTACGGGCATGGGGTTCTTCTCTTTGATGAGCTTTACGGCCTCCCGGTATTTCCCGGTCCCTATGAGCGCGATGTAGCCCTGGATATCAATGTGGGCCGGGCATTCGAGGGTGCACGGGGAGACGCAGTCGCCGTAGTGGTCTGAGATGAGGAGGGCGAGGCTCATGTGACGCGCCTCGATGATCTGGGGGCTTTCTGTGTCGATCACCATGCCTTCTGTAACCTTTGTGGAGCACGAGGGAACAAAGGTTTTCGCACCTTCGACTTTTACCAGGCACACCCGGCAGGAGCCGAAAGGCTCAAGCCTGATATCGTGACAGAGGGTTGGAATGGCGATGCCGTTGTCCCTTGCGACCTGGAGAATAGTTTTACTTTGATCTGCTTTTATCCGCTTTCCATTAAGCGTCAGCTGAACAAGGCGCATGGTGCTTTCTCGATTGTTCATGGGATTGCTTCGGCTTCGCCTCGCAATGACATTTTGATTATTGGGTTTGTATTAGTATACAATATACAATTTATGTTACCTCAATTGCCTCGAACCTGCAGCAGTCGAAGCAGATACCGCATTTCACGCATTTTTCCTGATCGATGATGTGCACCTCTTTCTTCTCCCCGCTGATGGCATCGGCGGGGCATTTTCTCAGGCACAGTCCGCAGCCAGTGCAGTTATCGGGGATGATGGTGTATGTGATTAGGCTTCTGCACTGTTTAGCAGGGCAACGCTTCTCATTTATGTGGGCGTCGTATTCGTGCCTGAAGTACTTGAGTGTGGTGAGCACCGGATTTGGAGCGGTCTGGCCGAGCCCGCACAACGACCCGCTCTTGATGTTCACGGCAAGCCTCTCCAGGGTTTCGAGATCTTTCTCCCTGCCCTGTCCACGTGTGATCCTCTCCAGTATCTCGAGCATCCTCTTCGTCCCGATTCTGCAGAAGGTGCACTTCCCGCATGATTCATCCTGGGTGAAGGCAAGGAAGTAGCGGGCAATCTCAACCATGCAGGTACCCTCGTCCATAATCACCATGCCGCCGGAGCCCATGATTGCGCCGGTCTGCACCACCGAGTCGTAATCGATGAGTGTGTCGAGTAGCTCCGCCGGGATGCATCCGCCGGAGGGTCCACCCATCTGCACGGCCTTGAAGGGCTTCCCACCCTTTATGCCCCCACCGATATCAAAGACTATATCGCGGAGGGTAATTCCCATCGGCACCTCGACGAGCCCGGTGTGGTTTACCTTACCGGCCAGAGAGAATACCTTTGTGCCCTTGCTCGTTTTTGTCCCAACGCTTGCAAACCAGTCTGCTCCCCTGTTGACGATGTGCGGGATATTCGCCCAGGTCTCCACGTTGTTGATGTTTGTTGGCTTTCCCATGTATCCCGACTGGGCGGGGAAGGGGGGTCTCACCCTCGGGAGGGGCAGCTTCCCCTCAAGCGAGTTGATCAGAGAGGTCTCCTCCCCGCAGAC
>CAZPCG010000564.1:0-1753 GCA_964584875.1 uncultured Spirochaetota bacterium | reverse complement strand
CACCCCCAATGCCGCCTCATGGCGGAATGGGCAACATGTACTGAGCAAGCAGTACTGGTGGAAACAGGAGAGAGGAGAGGAAATAAAAGCCTCTCCTCTTTTTTTTCAACAGCGGGGGCATGGTGCCATAGCTATTGACATAATACGGAGGGAAGTGTTAAACTTTTGGAGTGCACTATAAACCTGCAATACATTTCTTCAGCATAGTGAATCGGCAGGAAGCTCAGTTTTTTCAATGGTATAAGAAATGAACGGTCAAAAGAAACATGGTAGAGGCAGTAATGCCCATACTCCCGGGAGAAAGAAGAAAATAGATTTGGAGGCGATTGAAGAGCAGATTCTTGATATTATTGAAGAGTCGGAGCTTTCCGATCTTGATCAGGTTGAGCTTCCCGAGGAGGTACGATCGAGGCTTGAGGGCGCAGACCTTAACAAGCTTGATATAATTGAGAAGGAACTGGGCATTGAGGGAGCGGTTCCATCTAACGTTGAGCCTGTCGAGGAGAGAAAAAAGCCTCACTCAGAAGAAAAGAAATTGCCTGCCCGCGACAGTGTGGTCATCGATGAGGGGGTTTTGCTCAAGCCGCCGTCTGTTGAAGCCGGAAGGCCGGCCGATGGAAGGTGCGTTGTGAAGGTGAGCGATGATCGCATGAGCGCCTTCGTTGATCTCTACCCCTCCCAACAGGGCGGAGCGCCAATCACCTATGAGTCTGTGCGGAAGGAGATCAGGTCGGCTGGTGTTGTTTTTGGTGTTAATGAGGATCTGCTGAAAAAACTCATCCAGAGTGTTGAGCAGCCAAAGGATGTTAAAAGAGGGGTGATAATAGCAAGAGGCAGGGTGCCGGAGGAAGGCCAGGACGGCAGCATCGATTATCACTTCGATGATAATGACTCAGTTCTGAGAAAAAAAAGGTAGGAGGCAGGCTTTATCATGGAAGAGGTGGGTGGAGCTTATAAGGATGGACGGGTTGTAGTGATGAGCGGTTTCGCACGTAAGGGGAGTCAGGTTGCAACGGTTCATCCTGCTGTTCCCGGCAAGATGGGGAAGGATGTCATGGGGGAGGAAATCCCGGCTGAGCCGGTTAATGATGTTCGTCTCATTGCAGGGAAGAATATTCGGGTTGAGAGGGGCACTCACTTTTTTATGGGCGTTGATGGCAGGGTTGAGGTATTGAAGGATGAGAAGGGAATATACTACATACAGGGCATTTTATACAGGCATGGCGGATGCAGCGTTGGAATTGCTGATGATGAGATGAATGCATATATCAGCGTTACGCCACCCCTTGGAGGCGCAAAACCACTGGGTTTCGACGATGCACTTTCAGCGATGCAGCAGAAAGGGGTGGTCTCTGGCATCAGGGAGGATGCTGTGAGGAAAGCGGTGGAGACGGTTGTACGCCAGAGAGTTGCCGTTGAGAATGTGCTGGTCGCGAAGGGAGAACGACCTGTGCACGGGAAGAATGGAAAAATCGAATTTAAGGTGGTGCGCGCATCCGGGAGCAGGCTGACATATATGGATGATGGACGGGTTGATTATAAGGAGCAAGACCTTGTGACCAATGTTAAGAAGGACCAGCTCCTCGTGGTTGTAAAGAGGGCGAAGCAGGGAGTGAAGGATGGGCATACGGTTACAGGAAGGATGGTGAAAGCAGAGCAAGGAAAGGATGCGGTGCTTGATACAGGTAACAATATTCGCGTTGAGGATCTGGGGGATGAGCTGCACTATTTTTCTGAGATCGATGGGCAGCTT
>CAZPCG010000563.1:0-1764 GCA_964584875.1 uncultured Spirochaetota bacterium | reverse complement strand
TACGTGAAACGGCTTGTGGAGCATATCTGTTCCTTGTAGAAAAAGTTTTTTAAGGTAATAGGGGAAGGGGGAATGGCAGAGTACAGCAAAACGGTAAGCGTGACGGTTCAGGTCAACGGTATCAGCTACCACGAGGTCGTTCCCGCGCACCTCACCCTTCTACAGCTCCTCAGGGAGAGGCTCCATCTGACCGGTGCGAAGGAGGGGTGCGGCATCGGTGAATGCGGGGCCTGTACCGTTATCATGGATGGAAAGGCTGCCCTCTCCTGTCTCATCCTTGCCGCAGAAGCGGATGGATCGACAATACGCACCGTGGAGGGGGAGGCAACGGATGGGAGGCTTACCGTGCTCCAGCAGGTCTTCATCGACCAGGGGGGTGTTCAGTGCGGCTTCTGTACTCCGGGGATGATCATGTCTGCCAGGAGCCTGCTTGAGCGAAACCCCAATCCCTCCAGGGAGGAAATCGTTGAGGCTATAGCGGGAAATCTTTGCCGGTGCACGGGATATGAGCCGATCATCAGGGCCATAGAGGCAGTGGCCGGCCTTAAACGCGGAGGCGAACCGGGAAATGGCTGATAAGAATGAACATACCTGGATAGGAGAAGGAATAGCACGGAAGGACGGAGTGCAGAAGGTCACCGGTAGCGCGGTTTTTACCCACGACATCTTTCTGCAGGGGATGCTCTATGGAAAAACGGTGAAATCTCCCCATGCCTCTGCAAAAATAAAGAGCATCGATCTGAGCGCGGCTGAAAAGCTTGAGGGGGTGCGGGCCATCGTTAGCGGGGGGGAGCTCAACTACAAGGTCGGTCTCTACATGATCGACAAGGACATACTGGCCAGGGACTGCGTGCGCTACCAGGGGGAACCGGTGGTCGCAGTGGCGGCAGAATCGGAGCTTTTAGCCGGGGAGGCCTGCGAGCTGATCGGGGTGGAGTATGAGCTGCTTGACCCCGTCCTCGATCCCCTGGAGGCTGTTAAACCCGGCTCCCCACTCGTCCACCCCGATCTCGGAAGCTACCGCTACATGGAGGGGGTATTTTTCCCGAAGCCAGGTACGAACATCGCCCACCACCAGAAGATCAGACGGGGGAATATTGAAGAGGGATTCAGTAAGGCAGACCTCATAGTGGATAACAGATTCTACACCCCCCCTGTCCAGCACGTTGCCCTCGAAACCCATACAAGCATCGTCCAGGCCCTTCCACAAAATAGGGTCGAGATCTGGACCTCTGCCCAGTCGCCCTATACGGTGAGAAACCTCTTTTCAGTCTGTTTTGGCATACCCCATGAGAACATCAGGGTGAAGGTCCCGTACGTGGGAGGCGGCTTTGGCGGAAAGGCCGGGATTCACCTTGAGCCGCTATGCTACGTGCTGTCGAGGAAGGCGGGCGGGCGTCCCGTGAAGCTCACCATGACGAGGGAGGAGGAGTTCAACACGATCCCGTCGAGGCAGGGGCTTCACTCGATCTTCAAAACAGGGGTTACGAAGGATGGGAAGCTTGCAGCCCTGGAGGCTGCCTACTACTGGGACGCAGGGGCCTATGCCGATTACGGGGTCAATATCGGGAGGGCTGCAGCCTATTCCGGCGCAGGACCCTACGAGGTACCGAACTGCAAGATTGACTCCTACGTGGTGTATACGAACAAGGTTTTCGGCACTGCGTACAGGGGCTTTGGCCACCTGGAGGTCCTGTGGGGCATAGAGCGTAACATGGACATTGTGGCAAGAAGGCTCGGCCTTGACCCTGTAGAGTTCAGGCT
>CAZPCG010000562.1:0-1769 GCA_964584875.1 uncultured Spirochaetota bacterium | reverse complement strand
AGAGCTTCATCTGATAAAAGCACGTCCTTTATCTTATGAATATGAGCCTTTGCACTTGACCAGGGATAATCTTCTGCTTTTTTCACCAGCCCTGCTCGAACAGGATTCAGCTCAACATAACGCACAGCGGCGTATAGATAAATCTTGTCCAGCGGAGATGAAAAAAACCTTTCCTGCCAGAGGTGCCCTCTCCATCCTTCACGTAGGTTGATCATCCTTGAATACTTCCTGTGAGCCTCTCCCACACCTCTTTCAAGGCTATTGGTCTGTTCGGGAACAGCAATGAGATGCACATGATTGTCCATCAGGCAATATGCCCATATATTGAGCCCGAACCTTATTGCCGCTTCATGTAAGAATTGAGAATAGGCCTTTTTATCACTATCGGAGAAAAATACAGTCTGCCTTCGACTGCCGCGTTGAACTATATGATGGGGATGGGCCGGGACAACAACACGTGAGGTTCTTGCCATATGAGACTCATCTCTGTATCAATGAGTGTATATATTTAACAAGTAAAAATGGGCTTTTGTTTCAGAATTATTGATGTTTGTTTTATAAGCTCAAAGATATTAAGTATACTGTCACCTTAATAAATAAGTATACTGTCCCCTTAATGAAAAGCGTTATGGAAGGAAAAGATGAAAGCAAAGAGAAAAATCGGAGAAGGAGGACATCCCTCAATCGAACTTGTAGTACCCGACATCCTGTAGCTCATCGGGCAGTTCTATCTCGTGCTTCTTGTAGATATCCAGAATGTCAGGACTGAAGACCTTGAAGAAATCTCCGTTCGTGAGGTTCAAAATGTCCTCGTAGGTGATGTTCTTGAAGTAGAACCCCTGCTCATTTCCGAAGGGTATGACTTCGGGTTTCTCTGTGATGAGGAAGCTATAACCTTTTTTTGTATCGAATATCTTGAGCGACTTGCTCGATCCGATGCGGACCTCTTTTGTTTTCAGGGAGATGCGGAGGATCAGGTTATTGGTGTAGAGTATGGAATCGCTGATCACCATCGTGATGTTTTCAGGGCCGTACTCCGTAATGAAGGCCGCAAAGAGCTTGTTCAGCTTCAAGCCGAAGTGCGGTTTTTCGCTCGGAAAGGAGTGCTTGTTGAAATTCATCGTATTTCCATGTTTCCTTATGGTGAAGTCTTTCCGGTCAGGGAGCCTATCATTTCTCCTGGAGTTTTTATTCGAGGCCCTGTCTTCCCTGTTCTTCATGGTGTCCAGTTTCCTCCGGATATCGCCCAACCTCTTTGATATACCCTGTATGGTACTGTTGAAATCGAGGAACAGGGAATCGAGTTTTATCGATAGCTTCTCCGCCTCTTTCTGCGCAATGATTGCTTCTTCAAGGAGGTGGTACACGTGCACCATCTCTTCCTGACTCAGGTTGTCAATCATTGAAAAGAGCGGGTATATCCGCTCCTTCATTCTCCTGTTCAGGTGATACTTCTTTAAAAGCTCAATGACTTTTTTTTGAAACTCACTCCTCGTCATATGAACAGTCACCTTATCACATAATATAGTATCATTTTCTGGAAATTGCAAAAGGGAATATTCATTTTCCCCTATAGTCTCATGTTTCCAGAGATTTTTCAATACTTTTATCCAGGTCGGACCTCATAATTTTTCGATGGCCAGGATAAAAGTTACTTTTCCACTTGGATTTCCCTCACTATCTTTTAAGGCATTCAAAACTGAGGGGGCTTTGCGATGAGCGATCAGATCGATGAGGAACTGAGGTATCGGGAAGAGAGTGTACCGCTT
>CAZPCG010000561.1:0-1772 GCA_964584875.1 uncultured Spirochaetota bacterium | reverse complement strand
CTTTCCGTAGAGTACTCCCTGAACACCTTCGGTATTCGCACGAAATCAGCCTCCCCCTTTTTGAAAAACCGTGAAAACCTCTCGATGGTATTCGCCTCCCTCAGGAAATCCAGCTCACCAAGGAGGATCTGGGCAAACTCCTGCACGAGATCCACAGGCCTGTAACGCACCAGCTCCGGGATGTGGTTCTGGGCAAGCCTTGCAAGCAGCCTGATGATGTTGAGATCGGTCTGAATGATCTTCCTTGTGCCCGGTTTCAGAACCTTTACCGCCACCACACTCCCCTCGTTCCTCAGAAAAGCACGGTGCACCTGTGCAACCGAGGCAGAAGCCACCGGCTCCTCATCAATGGATGAAAACACCTCCTCAACGCCTGCTCCAAGCTCCTCTTCGAGAACCTTCCTTATCTCTTCAAAGGAGACAGAGGGGGTTCTGTCCTGGAGCTTTTCAAGTTCACTGGCGTATTCAGGAGGGATTATATCGGGACGCAGGCTCATAATCTGACCCATTTTAATAAAGGTCGGCCCCAGCTCCTCGAGCACAAGCCGCAATCGTACAGGTGCAGTCAGTTTGCTCAACGCAGCTTCCTGCTCCATGCTGAAGACACGTCCCGGGACGGAGGAGAGCCCCACCCTCATCCTGCTTAGAAATGCTGTAAAACCGTACTTCGCCACAATAGAGACTATTTTAATGAGCCTTGCAATATTCTTATAGTTCCTTGTGATCCTGAAAAGCCTCATGAATAGCCCTCAGGTGGGAGGAATGCTGCTCTTGTGACCTTTTCACCATAGAGCTTCTTCATCCTGTCAAGGAGTTTGTCAACATCTTTAGGCTCTCTGGACTTTGCGCCTCTCTCTGAGAAGAGGTCAGGCTGGATCTCTGAAATCTTCTCCGTCCTTACAAGATTCGACATGGCAATTCCGACAAGCCTGACCTTCTTCCCCTTCCGATCAAAACTCCTGTAGAGATTGGAGGCAATATCTCTCACACTGTTCATCTCATCCACAGGCCGCTCAAGTGTCCGGCTTCTTGTGTGGGTCTCGAAACCCTTGAGCCGGATCTTCAGGATGAGGGTCCTGCCCTTTATCCCCTCATCCCTCATCTTCCGGGTGAGGCTGTCGGCAATCTCGAACATCACACGCTCAACCCTGCTGTCCTCCGAAACATCTTCGCTGAAGGTGATCTCTTCACTTATGGACTTTCTCACCCAGGCAAGCTCGACGGGACGGTCATCTATGCCGTTTGCAAGCTCCCAGAGCTTCAATCCATATTTACCGAGGGTCTGGGTAAGCTTCTCAGATGAGGCGCTGGCGATGTCTCCGACCGTCTTAAACCCCATGGACTCAAGCACAGCTATTGTCTTTTTCCCCGCACCCCAGAGATATTTGAGCGCCAGGGGGGCAATGAACTCCCTCTCCTCACCTGGAGGACAGACCACGAGTCCATCGGGTTTCTTCAGGTCTGAGGCGATTTTGGCTATCGACTTGTTTGTTGCCACTCCAACGCTTGCCGTAAGGTCTGTTTCGTGCTTTATTCGCTCCTTTATCCGCCGTGCAATATCCCCGGGAGACCCCAGAAGAGTTTCGGTTCCCGTGCAGTCGAGAAAGGCCTCGTCGATGCTGATCTGCTCTACGAGGGGTGAGAACTCCCCAAGGATTTTCATTACACGGCCTGAAACCTCCTCGTAGCGGTCGAAGCGGGGCCTCAGGTATAATGCATTTGGGCATAGTCTGTAGGCCTGGGATATCGGCATAGCCGAGTGGATACCATAC
>CAZPCG010000560.1:0-1774 GCA_964584875.1 uncultured Spirochaetota bacterium | reverse complement strand
CCCGGAACATTGCCTCCGATATTGAATATGTCTACCCCCGCATCTGCAAGGGCCCTGAGGAAGGGAAGGGTCCTTCTAATGCAGTAGTTCATGAGCTTTTCATAGAATGGGTAGTCAAGGAGGAAAAGGCTGTATAGATCGTTCAGCTCGATTAAGAGGGATGCATGGTTGTATGTTGCACCAGGTACCCAGACGGAGACCACTCCATCCTCCCCGGCGTATTCCTTTACTGCACCGATGATGCTGCGGACATGATCGGTGAAGGATGCTGCCGCCTGCGGCTCGAAGGCCATGAGTATATCGAGGTCAGCAGGTGACTTGATCGGTTTTTTCGTGCAGGCGTACCAGTATGTACCGGGGGACTCGGATGACTCGGAGATGCTGAACTCCTGCTCAAGGTTGCCGCACGGGGTTTGCACCGTTGTTTTACGCAGTATAGTGTTTGCTATTTTCTCCTCCACGGTTAAAACCTTCCAGTTTTCATCCTCCGTTTCTGTGTTTACGCCACCATAGACGATCCAGTCGGGGTAAATACCGTGAAGGAGCCTGAGAAAGAGGTCAAGCCCGTACTCCCGCCCGAGGTCTACGAGCCTGTATTTACACTCAAGCGGCCTTGAGAGGTCGAGATCGGGGTATACCTGGCGTAGGAAGTTACCTTCATCGTGGATGAAAAGGCATACCGGTACTCTATCGACCTCTTTTCCCTCTATGGTACGGAGGATTCTCTCCCTCGAATTCATGAGCCCCTTCCATAAAGCAGTTTAACCCCCCTGGCTCACTGTAAATTTGCATGCCTGCTGTTTATCGATTCGGGTGTTTCAAGGAGTTTGTCGGCAAGCATCAGGATAAGTGCGTAAAAAAGAACGTAAATATTGAAGCCGAAAAGAGCTCCGGTAAAATTCTGGTTTTTGGCGTTCCCCATCCTGGAAAGAACGGGGAAAGATACATCGTCTGCCGATTTCTCGATCAGCAGTACGGCCTCTGAGAGACCACCGAGGGTAGATTTAGCTTCAGAGGTCACTCCAAGCACCATTCCCCCGAGCTTGATCGCCATTTCTGCCAGCGACACTATGGTTTTTGTCTCCCCCGACTGGGAGATGGCGATAAAGAGGTCGTTCCTCTGGAAGGGTGGGTTGATCTCATCGAAAACCGAGTATGCCCTGAGGCCCACGTGGTTGAGCTTCATTGCAAGGATCCTGCCGAACATTCCGGAATGGCCTATGCCCAGAACATATATCTTTTTTGCCTCGAGAATTAATGTAACAACTTGCTCCATCTGCTCCTCATCGATTTTTTTGAACACCTTACGGGCGTTGGCGAAGAACTCCTCCAGCAGCCTTACATGAGCGCTTTCCATCTCCGTCTCCTGTCCATGCAGCAATCATTTTTTCAGCCTGTCTGTGTGTTTCTTTATCAGCCTCTCGAATACCTCAACAACCCGGCCGGCCTGGGACTCGTTGATGACAAGAGGCGGTTTTATCTTGAGCACATTCCCGAGCCCCTTGAACTTGCTCTCCCCGAAGAGGACGCCGTGCTCAACAGCATCCTTCACGATCGCATGGCATATGTCGTTTGCCATCTCCTTCGTCCGTCTGTTCTTAACGAGCTCTATTCCGATCATAAGCCCTGGCCCCCTGATATCACCTATGATCTCATAGCGCTTTTGCAGCTCATTCAGTCTCGAGGTGAAGTGATCCCCCATCTTTCGCGCTCTTTCCATGAGATTCTCCTCCTCGATGACCTCCAGGGTTGCAATAGCCGCTGCGAAGGAGAC
>CAZPCG010000559.1:0-1774 GCA_964584875.1 uncultured Spirochaetota bacterium | reverse complement strand
CTTCTCGATAGAAAACGGCGGTGGTCATGAGGGTGCCATTGGGTTCCGTCTGCAAAAGAGCCAGATCGATGATTACCGCGGGTACATCGAGCGGTTGATCAGAGGTCTTGAGAAGGAGCTTCCGGGATAACCTGCATTCCGGCACTAAAGGAGGAGGATAGTTGGAGCGTGTTCGAAAGAGAGTTGATGAGGCTCTTCTTGAGCCTCTTCTAAAGGGCTTTCTCGAGGATTGAAACCACATCGTCCGCTTCGAGCTTAACCGGGGTCACATTGAATAGACCTCCCATGGTGTAATAAGCATTTTCTGCAAGCTCCCTGAGCTGCTCCTTTTTCACTCCGAATCCTGAGAGACTGTCCTCCGCAAGGCCGATATTTTCTATGAGCCGTTTCAGCCTGGAGATGAAGGCGAATGCTCTTTTCCCCTGCGGCATGCTGTCAACGTCCTCACCCATAGCTTCGGCCATGTCGGCGAACCGCTCGGGGTTTCTCTCTGCAAGGTAGCTGAAATAAGAGACCGAGAGGGCGCAAAGCCCGGCTCCGTGGGCCACTTCGGGGTAGTACGCGCTCAGGGCATGCTCGAGGGAGTGGTGTGATATGCAGGAGGAGAGTGACTCACAGATACCCGCTTCTGTATTGGCCCATGCAAGCATTGTCCTCGCCTCAATGTTGCTGCCGTTCTCCACAGCCGAAGGAAGGTAACGGGTAATGAGCCTGATGGCGTCGAGTGCAAGGAAATCGCTTGCCGGCTGGTGCACCGTTGCAAGGTATGTTTCGACTGCATGGAAGAGGGCATCCATCCCTGTGTGAGCCGTTGTTTTCGGCGGAACGCTGAGCATGAGCTGAGGATCGACTATGGAGAGCGTCGGGAACGTGAAGTCGCTGCCCCATCCTATCTTTTCCTTCGTATCGATCTTCGTAATGACGGTCCAGGGATCAGCCTCTGTTCCTGTGCCTGCGGTAGTGGTAACCGCAACGATAGGAAGGGCGCCGTTAGGCGGCTTTTTTCCACCGCCGCTTCCACCACTGACGTAATCCCAGTACTTTCCAGGATTTTTTGCCATCACAGCGATGCTCTTCGAAGAATCAATGGTGCTGCCTCCACCAAGCCCCAGAACGAAGTCGCACCCCGCTTCACGTGCAACAGATGCACCCTCATCGATATGCTCTGCGATGGGGTTGGGCTGTATCTTGTCGAATACCTCAGCAGTGGCTCCGTTCTCTTTCAGGAGACTTATGACCATGTCAAGGTAGCCATGCTTCCTCATGGCGCCCGACTTCCCGATGACAACGAGGGCCTTTTTTCCGGTAAGATAGGGGGTATTTGCAAGCTCGTTGATCTTTCCGGCACCAAAACTGATTCGTGTCGGCATGTAGTAGTTGAAGCTGAGATTCATACGTCACTCCTTCTGCTATTTGATTAGCTGTTCAGGTGTTGAGTTTTGAAAAAGTGTAGAAACGAGAAAATCGAGCTTTCAAAAGAGAAAATGTAATCATTCAATATACATGATTGAGAGGTGAAAGGCTATAAGGAATTTTTTTTATGAGTATCTCCTCAGGACCCGGGAGTATTGTGAGGAATAAATCAATTTCATTCATGATTATTGGTTACCATTTTTAGTCAAGTATTTTCTTTTAATTTCGTTAATCAAACAGAGGTTAGTTTTTCTTGCTCCCAGGTTAATTTCAAGGTAAAATTGCATTGCGCACTTACTTTAATAAAAATGGTGTTGAGATTCGTTATGACTGATTGGGTGGGCAGATAGTATCATAGAAG
>CAZPCG010000558.1:0-1776 GCA_964584875.1 uncultured Spirochaetota bacterium | reverse complement strand
GAACAAATTCAATCCCATCTACCTGACGCCAAAACTTACCAGCGGCAATGAGGAACACTGCATTAAAAAATCAACCTGTTAGATCTTTTTCTCATTCTGATTTACTCAATCCTCGTACTTCACGATTGTGCAGTTTGCTGTTCTTCAGTAATTAATATAAGCAATATAGCAAGGGACTGCGACGTTGAAAGGAAAGTGGTCTCCACTCACCTGGATATCCTTGAGGACCTTCTCCTATCCTTCCGCAGTAAAGTACATTCAACTGACCTGCGTGGCTTGAAAGCTTTCTGCGAAGAAGGTATGGATAAAACCTCTCCTCACTCGTATACTATTGCAGTTAGAGGTATCGGAGATCAATAGGGTGATTCTCAGATATGATATGCTGCACCTTATCCAACTCCCCCTGGATCAGACAGTGGATACACTTGATTCTACAATAATAGATTTCTGTCTTTCTCTGTTCCCCTGGGCCCGATTTCGAAGACAAAAAGGAGCCATAAAGCTCCACACCCTGCTGGATTTACGTAGAAATATACCCTCATTCATTAAAAATAACCGATGGAAAGATCCATGATGTGAACATTTTTTAGATGATAAGTAATGGCACGTTGACCTATGAAGAAACAGCTAGTGGAGAATTTGTCGTGAGCAAAGACTTTTTAACTCAAGAGCCTCTACATGGGATGAACAGGTGGCGAAAAAAGATGTATCCAAGCTTAAGGCAATGCTGGCCCGCCTCGACATTAAAGCCGGAGCCACCGTGCTGGATGTTGGTACTGTCAAAGAGGCAACTTTTAATTGGTTGAAATTTTGTACCAGGATTAGTATAATCCTGGTGTGAGAATAAGTGAGGAGGAGATTATTTTTCAATGACCACTCGCATTGTGACAGTTAGCGAGCTCAAGGTCAAATTGGGTGCCCTGATGGCTGAACTCGAAGAACAGGGGGTACCTTTGTATGTAACCCAGCACGGGAAACCAAAGGCCGTACTCGCAAGGTATGATGAATATGAAGCTTTGCTCCGGAAGATAGAGGATTTGGAGGATTTGCTAGCCATGAAGGAATCCCTCTCTGAACCGGAAGATGAAGCCGTCAGTTTAGAGGACTATGAGCGTCAACGAAAAGCCCGTATTCGAGGTTAGGCTTCGCAGCAGAAGGGTACAGCGGGAGCTTGACGGACTTCAGGAAATTGACCATGAGCGTGTCGTAGTCAAACTCAGAGCGCTGGCGAATGACCCCAGACCTCAGGGATGCGAGAGGCTATATGATGCCATATATCGGGTGAGAGTCGGGGGTTTCCGTATAATCTATCTTGTTGATGAGAAGAACAAGCGTATTGAAGTCGGCGGAATTCGCCGGAGAAGCGAGAGAACATATAGGGGAATCGAAGAATTATTCAGGTGAATGTCAGTGGTTAAAGATCACAGCTGCTTGACGGCCAACTATCGATTCCACTAATCTTATGTTGCCGCGCTGACCCCTTAGGATTCTTATTATCGATATCCCTATCACCGCTACAACATTGTATGTGAACGCATTGCTCGTTCATGCTGACCTTTACTTTTAGCTTTTCAGCCCGACCATTTTCATTTATTCAGAATGTCTCAACCACTGTTCACATTTTGTTCGCAAGCTCCCCCCACTTTTTATTCATACTTTTCCTGTCTTCACGCATTTCCTCCTTGAAAGCCCTTATCTCTTCACTCAGGGTGTTCAATTCGAAAAACCATCCCCACTTGTTGAAGTACTTGATCGCAGAAACGATGTGGTATACAT
>CAZPCG010000557.1:0-1780 GCA_964584875.1 uncultured Spirochaetota bacterium | reverse complement strand
GGTCCTCGAGCGTGTCGTTGCCGGCAAAGATGGCCTTCCCCTTGTACTTTGCGTTGGCAATGTCAACGAGCTCCTCAAGCAGCTCGTTTATCTCCGTAGCGATCTTTGCGCGGTCCTCTTTCGTGTACACCCCGTTTGCTCCCTGAATCCCCAGCTCCCGGACCCTCTGCAGAATATCGGTTGCGCTCGCCAGTGCGGAGTCGGCGACGTTAATGCGGGACCTGCCATCCTCGACGTTCTTCTCGAACTGCCCAAGCTCGAAGAGTATTCTCCTGTAGGCAATTGAATGGCTTACCTCGACAGGGTTTTCCCTCGGCACCCTGTTGCGCACCCCGGTCGAAACGTTGTTCTGTATGTTCAGCATCCGCTCGGTATTTCGCTTTGTGATGTTGATGAGATTGTCACCCATCATGTCAGATGATACCCTCATCATAGTTAAACACCCCTTTCGGTAATTTCATGCCACTCTGGCGCAACCACTTTACACCCTCCCCTGCCCCCTCCCTCAAGGGAGGGGAATACTGAAAATTCACTCGATTATATTTGGCACCCGGATTCAGCAGCCCCCCTCCCTCAAGGGAGGGGAATACTGAAAATTCACTCGATTATATTTGCCTGCAGCTATACCATCCTGTTGATGAGCAGGTTAAGCATCTCGTCGACAGCTCTGATGAACCTGGCCGCAGCAGCATATCCATGCTGGAACTTCACAAGGTTCACAAGCTCCTCGTCGATGTTGACGCCAGAGATTGACTGCCTGAGCTGGATCAGGTTCTGCACCAGGAGCCCCCTGCTCTCATTCTCATCGCGGGCCGTCTCACCCCTCAGCCCGGTGCGGGCTATCAGGTCCTGGTAGAACTCGTTTATCGTTTCACTCCCCCCGATCATCACCCTCTGGAAACGTATACCGGCAATGCCCAGAGCCTGGTCCCCGTTTCCTGCTCCCATAGAGAGATCGGGTTTACCATCACCGTCCGTGTCAGTGCCTGCGCTTGCCGCTATCGACTCGACCTCGTTTACCACATGCTCATCAAGCCGCACCCACGAGGAGGGATGGAGGAACTGCGTCACCATGAAATCGCCCGAAATATTCTGCGCCATTCCGGGTGTTCCCCTGTCGAAGGCCCCTTCAGAATCTCTCGCTTTCAGGACTCCTGTATACCCTGCGAGGAAATCCCCCGAATCTTCAAGGTGGGAGATTACCTGGGAGGGCGCATCGGACTTTACCACGAGCTTCCCATCGCTGTTAATGAAAAGTTTTACATCGGCACCGGTATGGTTAACCCTATTGATGATATCAGCCACGGTGTCTGTAGCAGCGTACTCCACGGTGATTCCGTCGTTGAGCGTGATCGATCCGCTCAGCCCAACAACATCATCCCTTTTCACTATATTTATACCGGTAATTCTAAAAATCGCCGTTCCGTCGACAAAGCCATCCCTGTTGAAGTCGTAGTCACCGAGGGCGTTGACTCCGGCAGGCTTCTCCATGAAGAAGTTCAGGCCTGTTCTCAGGTTCAGGCCAAAACCTCTGCGGTGCACGCTGTTGACCAGGTCAATCAGGTTTGCGGTGAATAGATCGAGGGCATCGATCTGCTGCTTCAGCTCCACATCTCGAGCGTCAACCAGCGCCTTCAGCTCACCGGAGCGGAGCTTCAAAGGCAAGCGGTCAGTCTCCCACAGGATGTCAGAGTAACCCTCATTACCAGGATCGGGGATTCCTGTGATCTGCTCGAAGTGCTTCCCCTGTACCAGGTGCTTACCCCCGATGTACACCATG
>CAZPCG010000556.1:0-1787 GCA_964584875.1 uncultured Spirochaetota bacterium | reverse complement strand
GAAGGTCGCAAATCCCGGACCCCTGAGGGATGGAACATACACAAGAGCCGAGGTTGATTCAGAAGTTCGTTCTCTCAGCCTGGTTCGGGGGCGCTCCATACTATGGAGTGCTTGATTATGGTTTTATGATCGGCTCTTTCCTTGCGATGACAGCCTGCTATCGGAGCCCCTTTTTTTATTTACCCGACAGGGATGATTTATTGTAAATTATTAATGATGAAGGCGAGGGGACAACTAAAGCAGCAGAATACGATTCCCTTCCTGAGGAACCTGTTCTTTATCTGGAAATCATCGTTCAATCTCCTATTTCCCAATCGCTGTGTATTTTGCAAAAGCCTCGTTAATGCAGGCTCCTGTGTCTGCCCTGACTGCCTGTGTGGTATCCCCATTGTGGGAGAGATCGTCTGCTGCCGCTGCGGTGCTCCTTTAGGCGAGGTGTTACAAGCCAGTGGCCTTCCCGATCCTATCAACAGCTGCTACCACTGCCGTGAGCTGGTTTTCGATTTTACGAAGAACGAATCCCTCGGCGTTTTTGAAGGTAAGATGAGGGAGCTTATACATATGTTTAAGTTCAGGGGGAGGAAAACTCTCTTCAGGGTTTTTGCAGAGCTCCTGCTGACCCATAAGGCAACTTACATTGGAAGCCATGATGCCCTCACCCCGGTTCCCCTTTCCCTGGTGAGGTTAAGGGAGCGGGGGTTCAATCAGTCTTACCTGGTCGGGAGGGCAGTTGCAGCCGCCTCATCGATCCCTTTTTTCGGTACCATTCTCACAAGGAGGGGAAAGTCGAAACCCCAGAGCAGTATCGCATCTCTCAACGAGAGGATGTCAAACCTGACGGACCGCTTTATCCTTGGAAGGTGGGGCCAGAGGCTTGTTGCGGGAAAACGTATTCTTCTGATCGATGACGTTCTCACAACAGGAGCTACCGCATCTGCATGTGCCCGGGCCCTGTACCAATCAGGTGCAGGTCAGGTGAATCTTCTCACCATTGCGAGGGCGCTGAGGGGTCCGCAGGGTGTGTTTCATGACCTGGAGGAGCGCATGGTTGAATTTTGATGAAAAAGGTCGATAATTAAGGCGAACGTCGAGTTTGCAAGCATGAAGTCCGCCTATCTAAATGAGCAATAACAGGTAGCGCAATGGCAAAGCTGGTACTGCGATATCCGAACAACGTCATCCGTGAGGTCGATTTTGAGCAGCCTCACTTTCGGATAGGGGGCGCAGCGGATAACGATCTCGTACTCGAAGGGGAGGGCATACCCCCCCATCAGGCAGAAATCCTGACATCGGATGGAATCTATGCCATAACTGATCTATCCGAGGACAAGAGCACAACTGTTAACGGGAAGAAGTTTGAGAATATCAGCATCACGTACGGTGACAGGATAGCGTTTGGGAATATCATCGGTCTTTTCTATCCGGCACAGAAGAAAAAGGTTGGTGAGCGGACAAAGCTTGCCCTGTATATCGGTGCAGGCGCAGGTGTGATATTTTTCTCAATAGCGATCATATTCATTCTCACAACACGGCAGATTTCCTCGGTTGTCTCCGAACGGATCGGGACACCACTCCCGTCTGGAGAATTGCCCGCCCAACCCTTAGAACCGGGTAAGAAAGAGGAGGCTGCCCAGAAGGTGCTTCCCGGCAGGGAAATCACTCTTCCGGAAGGAGCTGCGCCGTCTGAGAGGGGCGCTGGCTTAGGAGGTTTGTTCGAAAGGGGCAGGATTTCCCTGCCTGAACCGACACCCTCAGAGATAGAAAAACGATCGGCTGTGGCAGTGCCG
>CAZPCG010000555.1:0-1789 GCA_964584875.1 uncultured Spirochaetota bacterium | reverse complement strand
ATCATACGTTTTTTCCCCCCAGCTTTTGGATGAAGGTGAGTGATACACCAAAACCAATGAGAATCATGGAAATGAGAACCGGTATTGTGCTTCGGTCTTCAACGACCTGGAGCCCCGTCTGGTTCCAGATGCAAAGCCTTTCAATGGTGAAATCGTCTATCTGCTCTGATACGGCCACGCGGTGAATCGCTTTCAGCTTATGGCCTTTACCCTCGGTCGGCAAGTCCAGTTCTTCGAAAACCGCATACCCCGAGGTAGGGCAACAGCTGTCGTTCTCAGCCATTCCTGTACCAGGCTCCGCTTCGACACCGCGAAAGATCACAATCGAATCACCTGAAACATAGTAATCTCCGGGCCTTATGGTAATCCGATCACCGGTAAAGTCCAGGATGTCGGCGGAATAGTCCTGGGAATATGAGCTCTGGTAAACCTTCAGTCGACCGATTTTGAGAGGCCTGTTTACCTCTAGGGTGAAGGATGTAACAGGCTCATTGTCCTTTGTAACGGCTACCCTTGAGTACCAATCTTTCGGCCTGCCATCCTCGTATTTCAGAAACTCAAAGGATTCTAGGAAAAGCACGTACCCTCCCGGTAGCTGGGTCGAATTTCCCTCGCTGAGATACACAGTGTTTTCCGTTCTCCCGTATACCCCCCTTATCAGCCCTCCTAACATGAGAAGGAGGATACCGATATGGATGATGTCAGGACCGAACCTCTTTTTTGCCCTGCTCCTCAATCTCCTCACAAATCTGTCAACAGCGCATACAAGCAGATTGATAAAAAAGATAATAATTGGGAGCAGGAACCATACCGATTTAAAGAATCTGTAGAAGTGGGTTGAATCAATGAGCCACGCAATAACGGGGGCATAGGTCTTGTAGTAGAATGAGATCTCTTTACTTTGGGGTATGAGGGTTGAGAGGGCAGAGGTGATCGCAAGGTATAGCACCAGCACAATGGCTAGCTTCACCGATCTAAAGAACTTATAAACCTGCTCCCAGAATTTCAATTCGAACCTCACAAACCCCTACCAGTTCGCAGGAGCTGATTTGATTCCCATTTTAAAGGTGGTCATGTCCAGGGAATGGCAGTTGAGACAATCCCCTTTGTAGACAGAAACAAAATTGTTTTTCTCCGGTTGTTGGTAGTGGTCCTTGTGAGTGATGAGGTTCAGCGGGCCTGCTTTTGTATTTTCCTTGTGACAGAGCATACAATCGTTTGGAACTGTTTTTACAACTTTTTCAATTGGCGGGTGGTTTTTTATTTTTGAGAGCCCGACAGGCAAGCGGTAATCCTTCTCATCGTCGACCTTCCTGTGACAGTCCACACAGCCGTTGGGACGCTGATCTTTTACTGTAATACCTGCAAGAGGAGTAACATCCGTGCCCCACAGGCTTGTAACGATCAGTGAGCCGGCGAGGACGAGCATTAAAGAGATGATGATTGGGAGCAGCTTTCGGAGTTTCTTCATTTTTTTACCCTCCTCAAATTGTCGATCGATTCGCATATATTTTGAAAGGTTAGAGCTCATCCAATTTTATTAAATTTATAGAAATAGTAATGTATCTTACTTTTTTTCGTATGTCAATGGAATTATGGTGACAGTATACTTAATTGGTCGCTGTATCAATGGGTACGAAGCGGTGGAAGACCCGAGGTGGTAGTGGCTGGGCGACTGGCAGTTACGGCATATTCCTTAACCACTGGCGTGGTTTATCGAGTCCATTTCGCTCCGCATACTCTTTTGCCTGATACATAAAGGCCTGAAGCCTCGTATCAATCCCTGTGT
>CAZPCG010000554.1:0-1790 GCA_964584875.1 uncultured Spirochaetota bacterium | reverse complement strand
ATCCTCACGAAGGACTGGGACTATTACGACATACACCACCTGGTTTTCAAGCCTGCCAACTTCACCTGTGAAGAGTTTCTTGAGGAGATGCGAAAGATCAGAAAGGAGTTCTTTTCAATCCGGCCGATCATCCGCCGTACCCTCAACTACCGCTCCCCCCTCGTACTTGGCATCAACATCTCTTCCCGCTCGCATAATAAGGTGAGATCTGCCCTTGAACCGGTATCGGTTGAGTAATAATAGGCAAGTTAATTTTTAATCTCCCCTCCCTTTTAAACCAATCAGTGCAGATGCTCCTCTGTGTAGAGAGTCAGCTCTATCAAGCGTTCAAGCAGGGTGTCCGCATCAAATCCAATGAAGTTGTTCAGCACGAGCTCCTTTGTGAAGAGGCGGCAGATGTATTTGAGCTTCCTTGCTTTTTTCTGTGATGCATAGATGTAGTCTTTATGGCCGTTATTGATGATGATCAAGTTGTTCTTTTCATCATACCTCGATCTCCAGAGTTCACCGGTTGCCCGCACAAAGGTATACCCTGGAATGCCCCTGTTCATCCCTCTCCCATCATGACCCATTCTTTCAATGAGTGATTCAGTAACGGTAATGATGGATTCAGCATCGCAGACGATATCTTCCTGGGTTGCCGTTGCCTGTAAGATCGTTATTCCCGGCTCTTCGGGGGCGGTAAACGTAACAAACTCGCCTTCTGAGGCGTCGAGGGTCCCCCCACCCTCCTTGATCTTCCACTGTATCGAAACGTCCAACTCCACTGTTCTCCGGTTACGATCCCGGGGAATGCATCGGAAGTTTCTCGACGTTTTGACCTTCACAAAGCACGAGGCGGGAGAGATGATAGCCCTGTACAACGGCCCTGCATGCTCATAGAAGGCCGAAGTTTCGAAAGGCTCTTGCTCTCCGGGCTTTTCCAGCTCACCGATTCCCTGCGCTGTAACGGCAACCTTTTCCTCTGAAAAGAGGGATTCTGATTTCTTCCCACCTTCCTCTTTCCCGCCCCCGGTATGCAGATCGAACCAGTTGTACTCACCCCTCGGGAGAGCCAAAAATGCCTCTTTTAATGCCCTCTGAACGGATTTGAGTATGTTTCTGCTTGCCTCCTCCTCTTCTGCTCGCTTTTCAAGTTCGATGATGTTCGTAAGTTTTTCTTCCAGGTGCTGGATTGCATTGCAGGATAATTGAAAGCTTTCGTCCTGGACGACCCCATCACGTGTGCCCGGCGTGAGCTGAAGGAAGGGAACATCGATCGTACCTTGAAGATACCCCGTATTCCATGGCTTCCTGTTAAAAAAGTCAAGCTTCGTTATTGAAGGAAGCACCCTGGTCCCCGAGCGAAAGAGACTGACAGCATTATCCGGAGCATAGCTGTTGAGATACAGTTCGAGGTACATCTCCCCTTTTTTTGTTTCAACCACATCAAAATCGTGCAGCAGCCGCCCGTTGAACTGCTGCGGTTTTACATCCAGTTCCTTCCGCGAGTAGCGGTCCTTGATTCTAATCTTCACCCCGGATCTGCGTATTCTATCTCTCAGCTCAGAAGCAATATAGTGCTGGATACGCTCTCCGTTAAGCTGCCTGATGCCCGGGAGCAGCGGTTGAATCAAAAGCTCTGTTCCGGGATGGGAGAAGAGCGAGCGTCTGTGGGTAATTGAGTATCCAGGCTCTCCTTTCTTCATTTCCATCTCGTAGGTTCTCCCGTCATATCCCGCCGAGGAAAGAACAAGCCGTTCCCCGACTGTCCAGAAGCTCAACAGCCCGATCCCATACTCCCCCTGCAC
>CAZPCG010000553.1:0-1793 GCA_964584875.1 uncultured Spirochaetota bacterium | reverse complement strand
TGAGATTCTCCTCCTCGATGACCTCCAGGGTTGCAATAGCCGCTGCGAAGGAGACGGGGAAATGGGCGAAGGTGTACGAGTCGGTCGCCGGCTCAGGCGGCTTCAGGTCGGAACGCTGCATAACGCCCGCAAGGGGGAACCCCCCTCCAATAGCCTTTCCAAAGGTCAGGATGTCAGGGAAGATGTTATAGAGCTCGCAGGCGAACATGGCGCCCAGCCTCCCGAACCCCGTCTGTATCTCGTCAAAGATGAGGAGGATGCCAAACTCGTCGCATATCTCCCGTATCCTTTTCAGGTAGCCTTCCGGGGGTGGTATCATCCCGCCGCTGGCCTGCATCGGTTCCATGATAAGGGCGATCACCGGTTCAACCCCCCGCTCGATCATGGTCTTAACGTACTCTGCGCAGAGAATACCGCATTTAGGATATTCGACATCGAATGGACAGCGGTAGCAGTAGGCGTTGGGTATGCGAACCACGTTCTCCATGTAAGGCGCAAACAGGCGGCTTATGGGGTGGTAGGGCCAGCTTGCCGCGATGGTGGCAAGCGTTCTGCCGGAGTAGTTCTCAAATGGCGCCATGAACTTCATGCCTTCAGGCCTATTGGTGATCGCAAGCTTCATCGCCGACTCGTTTGCTACAGAGCCGTGCAGGCAGAAGCTTATCTTCTTAAGATTTTTCGGTGCGATCTCCCCGAGCTTTTTGAGGAGCAGAAGCTTTGGGACCGTTTCAAAGCTCGTTCTTACGTGGGCGATGCGCCGGATCTGTTCTATGGCTGCTTCGATGACCTTCGGGTGGCTGAAGCCTATGTTGTAGGTCCACGCCTGGGAGGTGCAGTCGATGTACTCCTTCCCGTTGATATCTCGAATGATTGCTCCCTTCCCGCTTTCGATGATCACAGGCAGGCCGCCTCCAACCGAGCCCGACATGAGGTACTGTCTTCCATCCTCGAGGTCCCCGGGGTTCACGTTCTCAAACATAAGTATTACTCCTTCAAAAGCTTATCTGTGATTGATCCTTAAATTTGGATGATTTCAACAAAATGTAACATCTATACTTTTTAATATCAACTCATAAGTATGTTTTGATACAGGCACTTTATAATTTTTACTATTGTATAATTGATAGTTACAATGACCCGAAATTATATGGCTATCATGGGTGCTCAACGATTGAATCGATCTCCCTTTCAATCCCCTGGAGTATCTCAGCTGCTTTTCCCTGCAGGAATATATCCGTTATCTCGCATGTGTATTCCGAGGGTTCCGGGTTGACCTCTACGATGGCAGCTCCGTGTCTCTTTGCACTCCTGGGGATGAGCGCTGCAGGGTAGACCTGACCCGTCGTGCCCACAATAATCATTACGTCGGAGCTGCCGGCAATCCTTTCAGCCTCAAAGGCAGCTTCAGGAGGGATGCCCTCACCGAAGAAGACAAAATCGGGCTTCAGTATCCCCGAGCACCCGCATCGTGGGGGAAGCTTTGCAAGCAGGGATGGATCTGCAGGATGATTTTTTCTACAGGACATGCAGATCAGCTCCCTTGAGTTTCCGTGGTACTCTATGACACGTTTTGATCCGGCCCTGACGTGGAGGTTGTCGATGTTCTGGGTGATGAGAACCTGGAGGAGACCCCTCCGCTCAAGCCCGGCCAGCACCAGGTGAGCTTTGTTCGGGGCTGCTTTCTCGAAGGTTTCAAAGAACAATTTTTTTAACAGCTCCCATGATTCCTCGGGGTGATGCATGAAGTAGTCGATCTCGAACAGGGCAGGATCGTAGATGCTCCAAAGCCCCTT
>CAZPCG010000552.1:0-1794 GCA_964584875.1 uncultured Spirochaetota bacterium | reverse complement strand
GATGAGCGATCAGATCGATGAGGAACTGAGGTATCGGGAAGAGAGTGTACCGCTTTTGAGAAAGGTAATTGCAAAGCGGATGCTGGAGAGCAAGCTTACCATCCCTCACTTCTACCTCACCGTGGATGTGGATATGAGGAGAGTGGTGGACCTGCGAAATGAGCTCAATGCCAGCGGCGAGCGCAAGATCAGCTTCAACGATATCCTCATGAAGGCCGTTGCCGTCGTTTTAAAGAACCATCCGGAATGCAACGTCTCCTTCGTTGACGAAAAGCTGCGCTACTACGAGAACATCAATATATGCCTTGCAGTAGCAATAGAGGGCGGCCTATTAACCCCTGCAATCAGGAACTGCGATTCAAAGAGCCTCTTTGCTATCAGCGACGAGGCGAGAGTTCTGGTAGAGAAGGCGCGGAACAGAAAGCTACGTCCCCGCGACAGCATGGGCGGAACCTTTACCCTCACCAACCTCGGGATGTTCGGCATTGAAGAGTTTATCGCCATCATCAATCCTCCCCAGGCCCTCATACTTGCCGTCGGTGCCATCAGGGATGTCCCCGTTGTTGAGGATGGAAGAGTAGCGGTGGGAAAACGGATGAAGATGACGCTCTCCTGCGATCACAGGGCTGTTGACGGTGCGATGGGGGCGGCTTTTCTCTCAGAGCTGAAGAGCCTGCTGGAGAATCCGGCCCAGCTTCCAGGGTAGTTTTTTTCAGACATGGGGAACATTCCCTGTTGACTGGTGTGCTGATAATGATAAAATTTATTGGACGTACAGTGTAACACTGCTTATCGTTATCTTCTGCGGTTTTCCAAGCTGGAAAGATTTTATTGACATGGGAGAATTTAGGAATAGAATAAGTATGCAGCAAAGTTGACTCATACGTAGTTGTGATTTTCCAGAATGGATCAGTATTGGCTTATGAGAGGTTCAATGCATAAATATCATAATCATGGAGGAAAAGCTTATGTC
Source organism: uncultured Spirochaetota bacterium (assembly GCA_964584875.1). Lineage (GTDB taxonomy): Bacteria > Spirochaetota > B62-G9 > B62-G9 > DRHN01 > CAZPCG01. The sequence goes on along the minus strand of CAZPCG010000552.1, from coordinate 821 downwards.
TGAAAAAGAGAGGAAATCTCAAAAAAAGAAAGGACTTACAAGAAGGGAGTTCCTCGGCAGATCGCTCAAGGTGGGAGCCGGGATTGCCGCTGCTTCCACCCTATCAAAGTTTATCGGAAGCAGCAAGTACAGCCCCTACTCCGTCATTGCTGGAGGTAGGAAGAAGATCGAGTACACACCAAAGGCGGGCCTTGCCTCCGGCATGATCGGCGGGCCCACCGGGTTTGCGGGGGCAGAGAGCTACCAGTACACCGGTGATGAGGCGGCAGGACGAGCGGTTGAGGCGCTTCGAAAGCTGAAGGCCGATGGGAAGGCCCCGGACAAGCTCGTGGTGATGCTTCCACCGGGCTGTGTTGGACATTATGAAAGCCCCTTTCCTGAAGGCGCACCCAAGGCAAGACAGGTGTTTTTTGAAGAGACCGGTATCGATCTTGAGCTCGTTGATGTGGTAGAGACAGAGCAGACCACGAAGCTAATCCAGGACTATCAGACCGGCGCACGGGCCTACGATACCTACTCCTACTGGTCGGATGAGACCGCAGATCTTGCGGCCTCGGGCGCTCTCCTGAACCTGGACGAGTTCGTCGACAAGTACAGGCCCGACTGGAAAGACCCCCAGTGGGGGGATGTGGGTGGTGACGTCACCACCACCGCTACGTCCAAGTATCTGGGCAGCTATTACAACGTGAATATGGACGGCGATTACCAGCTCTGGGTTTACCGGAAGGACCTGTTCGAAGACCCCAAGGAGCAGCGGGATTTTAAAGCCCGCTACGGCTGGGACCTCCAGTGGCCCGAGACCTGGGAGCAGCTCGACCAGA
>CAZPCG010000551.1:0-1797 GCA_964584875.1 uncultured Spirochaetota bacterium | reverse complement strand
AGTTAGTTAAAAGTGTAGATTAGACAAATTTTACATAATAAGGGAGAGGGAATCAAGCACGGTGATAGCAAAAGGGCTTGCCATCCCCCACATCTTTGTAGAGGAAGAGGGTATGCTTGAAGTTCTGCTGGTCAGGGCAAAGTCCGGGGTCATATTCCCCGGTGATCAGGTGCTGCACATCCTTTTCGTTTTTGTGGGATCGGCTGGAGAGAGAATACTCCATCTGAAGATTCTTGCTGCTATCGCCCAGGTCATGCAGGACCCTGCATTCTGTGATAACTGGATGGCGGCAAGAAACGAGGAAGAGCTCAGGTACGCCGTTTTGCTGGCGGAGAGAAAGAGGAGCTGATACGGCAACATAATGCGTTTATATTAAAAAGAATCAGGAGATGCGAGGATGAGATACGAAACTCTTTTTGATGGCAGGAAAATACCCGTCCTTGGACTGGGTACCTGGAACATTGGAGGTGGATTGACCCCTGACTATTCCAGGGACGATGAGAGTGTCGAGAGCATCAGGATGGCGATAAGTATGGGCTACACCCATATAGATACGGCCCAGATGTACGGCGATGGGCATACCGAAGAGCTCGTGGGAAGGGCGATAAAGCCTTTCAGGAGGGAGGAGCTCTTCATCACGACGAAGGTCTGGAGCAACAACCTCAGATACCGGGATGTCCTTGAGAAGCTCGAGGGGAGCCTGCGGAGGCTTGGCACGGAGTACGTTGATCTTTACCTGATACACTGGCCGAATCCTTCGGTGCCGCTTGAGGAGACCTTCAGGGCTTTCAATGACCTTGTGGGTGAAGGGAAGATACGTTACAGTGGCGTGAGCAATTTCGAGATTGTCCAGTTGAAGGAGGCACAGCGCCTCTCGGTGGTGCCGATTGCAAACAACCAGGTAGAATACAACCTCCTGAACCGTGAACCCGAAAGAACAGGGATGCTTGAGTACTGCAGGAAGGAAGGCATACTGATTACGGCCTATGAGCCTTTAGGTAAGGGTGCCCTTTTGAGCGACCTCTCTATAAAAAAAGTTGCACGGAAGTACGGTATTTCTCCAGCCCAGGTAGCGATTTACTGGCTGCTCCAGAAGCCGGGGGTTATTACCATCCCGAAATCGGTGAACGAGATGCACCTGAGAGAAAACCTATCTGTTTTTGACCTCTCAATCTCAAGGGAGGACATGGAGTTTCTTGACCGGATTCAGGGGCTATAAAGCTCTTTGTTTCATCAACCCTTTTTCTATCCTTTAGGGTTTGCTAAAATCCTTTAAAACCCTTGACTGTCTCTTAAGTGAAGGGTAGTTTTCCCTTTCAGAACGGCTTTGATATTCCATGGCCTTTTGCTTCTCAGTCGATTTTTTTCTTAGTTTTACACTAATAAATGGAAGCTCGAAGTCCGGTCTGTGTGTGTTGCACGAACCTGAGCCTGATGATTCTACCAGGAGTTTCTTTTGAAATACATCGTTGAGGCCCATGACTTGAAGAAGAGCTTTGGTGATGTCAGAGCTGTTGACGGCATCTCCTTCAAAGTGCTTTCCGGGGAGAGCTTCGGACTGCTTGGACCGAACGGGGCCGGAAAAACATCAACAGTGCGGATGATCTACGGCTTCTCACCCATGACGGAGGGCAGCCTGAGGGTTTTCGGGCTCGATATAAACTCTGAGTGGCGGACAATCAGATCACGCATAGGGGTCTGCCAGCAGGAGAACAACCTGGACCCCGATCTTACCGTGATGGAGAACCTTGAGGTATTTGCGGGCTACTTCGATTTACCAAAGAAGGTTGCAAGGGA
>CAZPCG010000550.1:0-1797 GCA_964584875.1 uncultured Spirochaetota bacterium | reverse complement strand
AAGAACCCAAAGGTGAAGGTTGTCATAACCCACTCCACAACCGATGAAGGTGATGCCTACTATAGAAGGATATGCAGCTATGCTGAGCATCTGGGCGTTCAGCTTATAATGAAGCCCGAGATAATCGGCGATCGAAGGGGTCGCACAGCTGACAGACGCAAGATATACACCCTGTGGGATGTGTATCCTCATGCAGATCTTGTGAGCTACCCATCAACCTATGAGGGCTTTGGAAACGCCTTCATCGAAGCGATCTATTTCAAGAAGCCAATCTTGGTAAACCGCTATTCGGCCTATGTCATGGACATAAGGCCGCTTGGGTTTGAGGTGCTCGAAATGGAAGGATGGGTTACCGATAAGGTCATTGAAGAGATACGCCACCTCATCAAACACAGTGACGCCTACCTCAATAAGGCAGAGAAGAACTACCGCCTTGCCGCAAGATTTTTCTCCTTCGAATTGCTTAGAAGGCGCCTGAAGAACCTCCTGATCAACTTCGAGGGCATTGTTGAGGCCATAGAATCGCGGCATGATTAAAAATTTTTATTAGGGAAAGTCTCGAGGGTACAAGGTACAATTTTCTCGACTAAACGGTTGTAAAGATATTTGCAGCCCTATAAATTATTCAGTACTCAGAGGTTTTCACCCATCCCCAGCCAGAGTACATCGTAGGGTCTGACGGTGAGTTCATCCTTGAAGGTTCTCCCTGAGAGCAGGTCTTTCCTGCAGGGGTGCCGATGCGGGATAGTTATTGTGCCGTCCGAAACGTTAATTATGCAAAGAACGACCTCTTTGCCCTCCGGATGGGCTCTCTCGACGGCAAAGAGGCAGGGATGCAAGTCGAGCACTCTCTGTGACCCCCCGGGATGAAAGGCAGGGTGGGCTCTCCTCACTCCAAGGAGCCGCTTCAGGGCATGAAATACAACTGAGCGTACTGTATCTTTCTTATTTAAATCTTCCTCCACCGACTTCAGGTCAAGCTTTTCCCTGTTGATGGCCCGGTTCACCCTGGTTCTTTCAACCCCCTCGTAGAAGTTCCTTGAGCCAAGCAACGAGTGGTAGTAGAGTGCAGGGAGACCTGCAAGTGTTAGGGCAATCCCCTGGGAGGCAATAAAACGGGAGACCTGCTTTTCCTGTGGCTCCCCGGCGAAGGGGTTGGAGAGCAGATCGAAGTAGGTGATGTTGAGCTCGTAGACGCTTTTCGTCCCATCGGGATTGTCCTTCAGGCCGAGTTTTCCTCCATGGGACTTTGCGTTATGCACGAGCCTTTCGATTTCCTCATGAGGCAGAATGCCCCTGGCGGGCAAGAGACCGACCCCGTCATGGGAGGCTGTGAAGTTGTAGAAAAAGGTGTCATCACCTCTGGTGCGCAGTGTGCTGGCCCATTCGGAGAGGTACCGGCTTGTGCCTGTTATGATCGCATGGGCTGTTAGCGGCGGAAGGGCGAAGTTGTAGACAATGTGGGCTTCATCCCTCCCATTTCCAAAGTATGAGATGTTCTCATCATGTGGAACGTTTGTCTCGGTGATGATTTTTACATGCGGGGCGATAAGATCAAGGATGTTTCTGAAAAGCTTGATTACAACATGCGTCTGGGGGAGGTGCAGGCACCTCGTCCCGACCTCCTTCCAGAGGAAGGCTATGGCATCGAAACGAATGAGGGATGCCCCGTGCGCAACGTAGAAGAGAAGAACATCGACGATAAAGAGGAGGACATCGGGGTTGCGATAGTTGAGATCGACCTGATCTGCGCTGAAGGTTGTCCAGAGGTTGAGCTTTCCCCTGGCTGTTTCAAAG
>CAZPCG010000549.1:0-1800 GCA_964584875.1 uncultured Spirochaetota bacterium | reverse complement strand
ATACGCCTCTTTGGCATTCTCGTAGGGATTGCCGGTGTTGGGTTTCTTCTCTACGATGGTCATTCTATACTTACCAGCATCACACCGGGTGTCCTCATGGTATGGGGCGGAACATTCTCCTGGGGACTTGCGACCAGCATAGGGCACCGGATGCGGGTGCCCAGGGACAACTTCGTGAACAGCGGCATCCAGATGCTCTTTGCAGGCGCTGTCTCGCTAATCGGAGTATCCCTCTCTCACGAACCCCTGCCTCACCTCTTTACCTCATTTTCACTCCCGTCAATCGTGGGTGTCTCATACCTTGCTGTGGTTGGATCACTTGCCTTCAGTGCCTACAACTACCTCATCGTCCATGAGCCATCTATCAGGATCGTGAGCTACTCCCTCGTCAACCCGGTGATAGCAGTTTTAATCGGGATTCTTATTGGAAACGAGAAGGCAAACCCCTACCTCTTCCTCGGGTTGCCCTTCATCCTAGCCGGCCTCTTCTTCATGCTCTACGGCGACCACTTCCTCAAACGTATCGGGAGAATAAAAGTGACTTCTACGAGCAGGGGGGACCAAAGATCTGTTTAACATCAGAACACTAAGTTTTATAAAAGAGGGCTTCTCTACCATCTCTAAGCTACCCCGAGCCTCATCCAACGTTAGTTCGAAAGGGAGGATCAGCGCTAGAACTTTCCTGTCCGAGGAGCCTCTCTTTTTCCATAGGGTACCTCCTCTGTTATCCATCAACGTTATGCAAAGCTCTCCTTACCAGAAGCCCCAGGATCAACTCTCCAACCCCGAAGCCAAAATACAGCGGTTGTAGCCAGTGCAGGCCCACCCACCAGACCTGGACGACTATCCATAGCATTAAGAATATACCCAATGCAGCAGCGATCTCACCTGCATGCCGGTAACGGAAGAATGAAGTTGCGGCTCCTACCAGACTCCCAACGCCGTTGATCACAAGCAGGACGATCCCAGGAATGAGGTAGTCAGAGAAGGGCGAATCAACCAGCCATTCTGTGGACATCCCCAGGTTTGCTCCACCGGGTTCCAGGACCAGCCCCACACCTCCCGCCACTCCTCCAAGGCCTATGAACGTCTGAAGGGCTCCCAATGAAAAGCCTAGCCGTCTGCGTTTCCTCTTAATATCATTCATGATTAACTCCTTCCTCGACATATTATTTCATAAATTTCCAGAATTACAATACAGTTTGAATTGCACGTGTATGAGCTTCTGGTAGATTCCGAATATTGTTATTGACAAGCACGTATTTTTGGTCTATCCTGTTCAAGAAGGTAAAGATATCTTACCAATTTTTTCATGAATGTAAATCGAATTTCGAAAATCAGGAGTTTTTTGGTGAAGCGCGGAGAGACCTTTCGCAAGCTCACAAAGGAGCAGGTGGAGAAGGTCAACGACTATGCTCTCAGGCTTCTCGAGGCCACGGGTTGCAGGGTGCTGTGTAAAGAGGCCCTTGATATTCTTGGTGAAGCAGGTTGTGACGTGCGAGATCGGGATAGGGTAAAGATTCCGCGGAAGCTCGTTTATGAGGCACTTGAAGCTGCCCCCCGTGAGATCGAGGTGTTCAGCAGGAACGGTGAGCGGTCGATGCTGCTTGGCGAGGGGAAATGTTACTACGGGACAGGATCTGACTGTGTGAATACCATAGATCTCAACACCGGAGTGAGGAGGTTGAGCAGGAAGGCAGACGTTGAAAAGCTTGCGGAATTCTGCGATGGACTGCCAAACATCGATTTTGTGATGTCCTTCGGTATTGCCAATGACGCTCCCCGGGGTGCTAATTTCGT
>CAZPCG010000548.1:0-1805 GCA_964584875.1 uncultured Spirochaetota bacterium | reverse complement strand
GGCGTCATAAGAGCGGTAAATGACAGGGTGCTTGAGATACTCGGTTTTTCGAGGGAAGAGGTAGTCGGCCGGCATCTTGGCGACTTCATCATGTACGACGAGTTCAAAGAGGTAAAAAGCGCCTTCAGCGAGAGGAGGACCGGCCAGCGCCGGCTTGAGAACCTCACCCTGAGGTTCAGGAAGAAGGATGGCAGTTATGAGGAGTTCTCGGTCGATGCAGAAGGGGTGCACGTTCCCTCTGTACAGGAGCAGCCCAACAGGGACCCGAAGCGAGTGCACATCGGCACCATCGGTAAAGCAAGGAGAAAAGGCGTTGTGCATTCTGTGGATCTTTTCGCCTCCTCGGGGCTTCCCCTTGTCATCTATGACCCTGACGGGGGACGGCTCATGGTCAACAGGGGGTTTGAGCAGTTTTCAGGCTACAGGCAGGAAGAGATAGAGGACAAGAGCCCTGAGTTCTTCGAGCAGGGTGAAAGCGCTAATTTTTCCCGGTCAATGAAGGAGATATTTCAGAAGAAGCGGTGCGTGTACAACACCATATTCGTTGACAGGGCGAAGAGGGAGCGGTTCTGCGAGGTAACCCTGGACCTTCTCGAGCTTGATGGAAAACCGGCCGTCATAGGTCTATACAACGATGTATCGAGCTTCCTTTCGATGATCGACGAAGCGGAGAGGCTCATACACCTCTCCTGGGTCATTGGAAACTGCTCCACTATTGAGGACCTTTTTGAGGTGGCGGCCGAGAACGTGATGTCCGTTTTAAAAGTTCCCTTCGTTGCCTTCTCAGCCCTCGATGATGAGCAAAAAGAGGTTGATAAGGTTTACGTTCAGTCAGTTGAGCTGAGGGGGTGGTTTTCCCCGGCTGACGAGTTTTTTGTGGACTATCTTGCCCCTTTGATGAATGAGGCGATGGCCGGCAGGAAGACCGTGTACCGCTCCCTGGCTGAAAGTCCCTTTGCACAAAAGGGTAGGTCAGGTACTGAAGATAGGACCGTTTGCAGCGTTCAGCAACTTTTCGGTAAAGAGGATGATGGTACATTCATCACAGCACCCCTCGAGGTGAACAACGTGGTGATAGGGAATCTCACCGTATACCAGCGGAAGGAGGGGGGCTACTCGCTCAGGAGAACGAGGCTTTTTGAAATGTCAACGCACGTTATAGCAGCAGGAATCAATAAGCTCCAGCTCGAGGGCGAGCTGAAGAAGCACCTGGAAGATCTCGAGAGCAGGGTGAAGGAGAGGACAAAAGAGCTTGAAGATTTTATCTATACTGTTTCCCATGACCTGAAGTCCCCCCTCCATGCGGCCAGGGGTTTTGCACAGATGATCAGGAAGCAGTTTGACCCCATGGTACGAACAAGAGAGGATGAGTTTATCCTGAGGCGGGTTGAGGAGAACGTGAACCAGGCAATAAAGATGATTGACGACCTGCTTCAGCTTTCCAGGATCGGCACGAGGGAGCCGGAGTTAGACACCATCGACCTCAACGCTATCATCCGCAACTATTTTCTTGAATTTAATGCCCTGAAGAGGGGGGAGGTGAGTGTAGAATTTGAAATCAAGGGAGAGCTTCCCCCGATCATTGCTGACAGGGGCAGAATGGTTCAGATGTTCACCAATATTTTTGACAATGCAGTGCGATACAGGAAAGGCGACAGTGTGCGTATAACCGTTAACGGTGAGGTTGTCGGGAACAGGGTTCGCATCAGTGTTGACGATAATGGTACAGGTATCGATGAGGGAGATCTCCCCAATGTGTTCAGGATCTTCTACCGGGGGAAGAATGGAGGAAAGATTCCCGAAGG
>CAZPCG010000547.1:0-1820 GCA_964584875.1 uncultured Spirochaetota bacterium | reverse complement strand
CTTTCGTGTTCATGTCTACTATGTTTTTCCCCTTGCTCCCGTATGTCTTGACGATCGAGTCCTTGATCAGGGCGACCGCCTCCTCCCTTTGTATGACCCCTGAGATGACGAAGAATGCTGTCTGCATGATGGTGTTGATACGGGCCCCGAGCCCGAGCTCCGAGGCGATATTGCCGGCATTTATCACGTATAACCTTACCCTCTTCCCGATGATCTGCTCCTGCACCTCGGCGGGTATGTTGTCCCACACCTCGTCCTTTGAGAAGGGGGAGTTCAACAGAAAGATTCCCCCTTCCTCAAGCTTCGAAAGCATATCGTACTTCTCGAGGAAAGAGAATTTGTGGCAGGCAAGGAAGCTTGCCTTTGACACCAGGTAGGTGCTTTTGATCTTCTGCTTCCCGAATCGAAGATGGCTGACGGTCACTGCACCGGCCTTCTTGGAGTCGTAAACGAAATATCCCTGGGCGTAGTTATCTGTTGCCTCGGCGATGATCTTGATCGAGTTCTTGTTTGCCCCCACCGTTCCATCAGCTCCGAGACCGTAGAACAGCGCCCTGTGCACACCCTCATGCTCCGATGAAAAATTATCATCGCAGGGGAGGCTGCTGAACGTGACATCGTCATTGATGCCGACTGTGAAGTGGTTCTTCGGCTCTTTTTCCTTCAGGTTGTCAAGCACTGCCTTTGCCATGGCGGGGTTGAACTCCGCAGAGCCAAGCCCATACCTTCCGCCGACAATGACGGGGTACTCCTTGAAGGGAGACCATCCCTCGCTCATCGCCTCACCGATGGCGGTTCTGACATCCCCGTAGAGCGGCTCGCCGATCGAGCCCGGCTCCTTCGTGCGGTCAAGGGTGGCAATTGCCTTTACCGTCTTCGGAAGTGCCGAAACGAAATCCCTCGTGCTGAAAGGTCTGTATAGCCGCACCTTTACCACCCCTACCTTCTCTCCCTTGTGGGCCAGGTGCTCAACAACCTCTTCCATCGTCTCAGCCCCGGACCCCATGATCACTGCTACCCGCTCTGCGTCAGGCGCCCCGCTGTAATCGAACAGATGGTATTTTCTTCCCGTCAGCTTCGCAAACCGGTCCATGTACTCCTGAACTATCTTAGGAGTATTCTCGTAGTATCTGTTTACCGTTTCTCTTGCAGCAAAATAGACATCCGGGTTCTGAGAGGTCCCCCGTATGCGGGGGTTTTCGGGGTTCAGGCCTCTAATCCTGTGCGCTATTACATATTCTTCATCGATCATCGCCCGCATATCGTCATAGGAGAGCTGTTCGATCTTCTGGATTTCATGGGATGATCGGAATCCGTCGAAGAAGTGTAGAAAGGGAACCCTCGATTTCAGTGTCGACGCCTGGGCAATGAGGGAAAAATCCATTACCTCCTGAATAGAACAGGATGGTATCATGGCGTAGCCTGTCGAACGTACGGACATGACATCGGAGTGGTCTCCGAATATTGAGAGGGCCTGGCAGGCAAGGGAGCGGGCAGTTACGTGGAAAACCGTCGGGCACAGCTCACCCGCTATCTTGTACATGTTCGGGATCATGAGCAACAGACCCTGCGAAGCGGTAAAGGTAGTTGCAAGTGCCCCGGTCGTCAGCGCCCCATGTATGGCGCCTGCAGCCCCGGCCTCCGACTGCATCTCGGTTACATTTGGAACTGTTCCCCAGATGTTTGGCCTGTTCTGTGCGCTCCATGAATCCGAAAGCTCACCCATTGGGGAGGATGGGGTAATCGGATAAATGGCTATCACCTCGTTTGTCGCATGAGCTACGTAGGCTGCTGCGGTATTCCCATCCATAGGTACCATT
>CAZPCG010000546.1:0-1821 GCA_964584875.1 uncultured Spirochaetota bacterium | reverse complement strand
GATTACCATAGAGATCAGGGCAAACTCTGATCAGGGGTTTGACAGAACAACACTCGACAGTAAGGTAAGAGAGACCCTCCAGCAGATAGGTGCAAAGATAGAGGAGTGGAAAGAGGAGTGATCATACCATAACCTCTTTTTTGTCCTGAGAATTTTCCATGCTTTCCACAAAAAGCTTGAAAGCAATGGAGAGCACAATCCCAAGAGCAAAGAAGTACCAGACCCAAAGGGGGAGGCCGCCCAGCAGAACGGGTCTTCGCCCCCAGTTCCAGAAGTCATTCCCGAGAATGAAGAGCCCTGAGAAGACAAAGATCCAGGGGAAGGCGCTTCTGCGTATCCTGAACACCAGCTCTGTACGTTCGTTGGAACAGGGGATAAGAAGGCTGACGGCTGTAAAAATGAATGCGGTCACGGCCAGGATGGGAATAACCGGGAAAATGCCAGGAGTGCGGATAATGTTGAAGTAGTACGCCAGAACCATTGCCTCTCCTGCAAGGATGCTTGAGAACGCGCCGCATTTATTTGCCCTTCTCCAGTACAGTCCGCCGAGCACGGGCACTGCAAGCACGCTAAGCCCGTTGAAAGTTGTCCGGTTGATGAAATCGAGGATCGTGGTTGGGGGTTTTACGGCGATCAGCAATCCAACAGCCCCCAGGATGATGATGGTCAGCTTCTCCTTAAGGATTTCATTCTTCCGTATATCCATGAAGTCGTTCGTTATCATTGAGGTGAGCGTTAAAAGCTGTGAATCCATGGTTGACATGAGCGCTGCAAGTCCCCCTGTGAGGAGCACGGTGCTGAGGAAGAGGCTCGTGTACTGGCCGAGCAGGAGGGGGTAGATGTTGTCTGTAGACTCGGGGGAAAGATTCGGGAAGGTGTTTCTTCCCACAACACCGATCGATACCGTAAGAAAGAAGAGAAAGGTGGTGATAAGGGGGTAGAGCACCATAGTTGCGTTCAACGATTCCTCATCCCTTGCCGCCATAAAGCGCTGAAAGAGCTGCGGAAACATCGGGTCAGCGAAGAACCAGAGCACGAGGTAGCCAAACCAGATGCCATAACCCATGGTACTGCCGGTACCCGGCCGGGAGTATAGTTCGGGGAAGCTCTGGAAAACCTGCCCGTTGACAGGGTCAAAACCGCCACTTTTTCTGGAGATGATGAACAGCGCCAGGAACGCAAAGATAATCATCATAAGGCCCTGGAAAAGGTCTGTCCAGGCAATGGACCTCATCCCACCCAGGGCGACGTATGTGACGACAAACCCCGTTATCAGCAGTGCGCCTGTCAGGTAGGGTATTCCGACCAGGGAGTTGAGAGATTTGCCGCTGGCTATTGCCTGAATCGCTATGTAGGGAAGGGTGAAGATGATCATGACGAGGGAGAAAAGTTTCTTAAGAAGGGGGGAGTTGTACCTGTCGCCTATGAAATCCGAGGGGGTGATGTAATTCCTCTCTCTTGCGAGTTTGAAGATTTTGCTCCCGATGATGTAGAAGGAGAGGGCCATGAACCCCGTGCCAAACCCCATGACCGGATAGAAGGAGTATCCAATCCGGTACCCGGCACCCGAAAAACCGAATATAGTAAAGGCGCTGAAGTTCGTTGCGGCCATGGTGAAGAAGAGGAGGAGCTTCGAGAGGGTCCTCCCGGCAAGGAAGAACTCAACCTTGCTTTCCTTTGCCTTCTTCCTGAATATGAAGCCGATTGTCAGCATGACGAAGAGGTAGAGGAGTATTATGCCAAGTCGGGTATTCATCGGGACCTCCTTTAATAAAAAAATGTAATAAAAAAGCCATCCTGACCCGCCCTATGGGTCTGGAT
>CAZPCG010000545.1:0-1830 GCA_964584875.1 uncultured Spirochaetota bacterium | reverse complement strand
ATATCAAGATAACATACATGTCGGTCTTATAGCCGGTCAAGGCAAGAGTCGAGATAAGAGAAATCTTTTGCTTTTGTACATTGATTTTTGCGTAAAGTGGTGATACTCTTTGAGGAGAAATTTGTCGAGGGAGTGGACAGTGCCCATTGTGTGCGAAAGTACCCTGGTAGTATGCCCCGTATATAATGAGCGCAATTATATTGCAGAGTTTTACTCAAGACTCATCGATAATTACAACGGGAACATCCTTTTCGTTAACGATGGCTCAACCGACGGGGGTATTGACGGGCTCAGGAGCATGCTCGGGGAAACTGAGAGAGGCAGGGTGTGCATACTCTGCCATGAGATGAGGAAGGGATACGGGGCTGCGCTGCTTACAGGGTTTCGACATGCATTGAAAAATGGCTATGAAAGAATCATAACACTGGATGCCGACCTTCAGCATCGGCCCGAGGATATATCCCGCTTCATGATCGCTCTTGATGGAGCAGATGTTGTGCTTGGCTCACGCTATATGAGCGGATTCGCTCCATCAAATGTTCCTGAGGCGAGATGGGCAATCAACCGGCACATCTCAGCGTTGCTTGAACAGCTTCTCTTCCGGCGGCGGTTTGCCGGTTTTACCGACCCATTCTGCGGCTTCCGGGGCTACAGGAGGGAGTTTCTGGAAGCCGCACACCTTGAGGAGCAAAGTTACGGGATCTCCCTTGAGATACTCCTCGAGTCAGTTAGAGTAGGGGCAAGCACCACAGAGATTTGGGTTGAGCCGATCTACCTCAAAGCTCAACGAGGCTTCCATGACGGTCTTAACGATCCCGTGAAGCGGCTCAGATACTACAAGCGAGTTATAGCCGGTAAGCTCAGGGAGCTTGAACCGGAACATCCCTGGCTGCTGAATGGCGGCAGTGGAGTGTGTTTGGCATCGGATCAGGTATTGCAAACACAGCTCCTGCAATGAAAGGTCGATGTTCCGGTAAATACCCCCGGGGCAAATGGACGGGGTGGCAATAAAAAGAGAACGCGGTTCCGAAGCCTGTTATTTCCTGCCGTCTGATCATCCTGGTGCCATAGAAAAGGAAAAGCAGAAAGGATTCTTATAATATGAAGGGAAGGTTCATGGTTGTATCTCCACACCCCGATGATGCTGAGCTTGGAATGGGTGGCACGATTCTGGCTCTTAAAAAACGGGAGTATGCGGTGGCGGTAGTTGATCTGACAAGCGGTGAGCCAACACCCTTCGGGAGCGAGGAGAAGAGGAAACAGGAGGCGCAGCGAGCCTCAGAAGTTTTAGGGGTAGATGAGCGGCATAACCTCGGGCTTCCAAACCGCTATCTCTTCGATTCAAAAGAGGTACGCCTCCTGCTTGCAGGAAAGATACGCACCTTTAAGCCCGATGTCCTCTTCTGCCCCCATCCCGACGATGCCCATCCAGACCACATTGCAGCCGCATCCATCACCGCAGGGGCCCGCTTCTACGCCAGGTATACGAAAATCCCCATGGAGGGTGAACCCCACTACACCCCGAGGCTTTTCTTCTATTTCTGTTCCCACATGAGGAAATCGGAGGCCTTCAGCTTTCTCGTCGATACATCAGGAGAGTTTGAGAGAAAGATCGCTGCAGCAAAATGCTATGCCTCTCAGTTCATTGATAACCCGAAGAACAGGTTTGTGTTCGATTACCTCAAAACGAGGGACAGGTATTTTGGGAATCTCATCGGTAGGAGATATGCCGAGCCGTTCTTCAGCAAAGAGGCTCTGGGTATTGACGATCCATCGCATTTCATCCTGTAAACTTTCAATCTTCCCCTCCCTTGAGGGAGGGGATAGGGG
>CAZPCG010000544.1:0-1847 GCA_964584875.1 uncultured Spirochaetota bacterium | reverse complement strand
GTTTCATCACCGGTTACGCCAAGAATATCGTCCTGGAGCTGAAAGGCAAGTCCACATTTGCTTGTAAACTGTGAAAGGGCCTTCACCAGAGTGTGCTGGGTGTCATCGACGCTGAGCCCTACCATTGTTCCCGCCTCTCCTGCAAACTCATACAGCATGCCGGTTTTGGCCCAGAGCATTTCAAGTATGGCGTGTTCATCAAGTTCATCCGGAGGGATTTTTGCGTACTGGACATCGAGCGTCTCACCCTTTGCAAGGATGACCAGAACGTGGGTTTGAAGGCGGTCTATCAGGCTGAGAGTCAGTGAAGAGGGCACGCTCTTTTTTGTATGCAGCTCGCAGAGGAGTGATATCGCCCAGGCATGCTGCACATCACCCGCCAGTATGGCAATCGTCTGTCCAAAATGTCCTGCTTCCTCCTCGTCATAGCCGTTCTTCATAGCCCTTCTGCACCACTCTTCATGGATCGTAAGACCGCCCCGTCTTTTGGTGTCTCTGTCGATGACGTCATCGTGGACCAGCGTCCATGTGTGGTATACCTCTATCGCTGCGGCCAGAGGCAGGGCCGTTTCTTCGTTACCACCGACGGCACCGCAGGAGAATAGTGCTACGGCAGGCCGGAGAGATTTTCCACCGAGGTTTATGTAGCTGTACACAGCCTCGCAAATATCCGGGGGTGAGAAACGCATGGAGTATTCCTCTCTCTTGAGGTAGCTGTACACTGCCTTCTGTCTCAAGAGAAGTTCCTTTTCAAGCAATGCTGTCTCCTCTGGTGCCATCATGCGGTTCCTCTTTCAGTTTTACAATATATGGTTTCAACCACTCTCATGACCTCTTCTTCCGGTGTTGATGCGCCACTGATAACGCCGACCCTTTTCACGTTTATGAACATCGAGCCGTCAAGCTCCCCTGCGCTCTCTATATGGATTGAGTTGACTTTTTTCCTCACGATGTCGTAGAGAGTTTTTGTGTTGCTTGAGTTTTTACCGCCAACCACGAGGATAAAGTCCACCTTTCCGGCAAGCCTCATCGCCTCCTTCTGGCGCTTGATCGTTTCCTCGCAGAGGGTATTGTGAACGAGCGTTTTTTTTGACAGGGCGATGATCTTTTTCGTAATCTCAAAAAATGCTGTGGGGTTGAAGGTCGTTTGAACGACCACCGCGATCGGTCTGGAAGAGGCCGCCATGCGGTAATCCTCGGGTCGTTCCACAACCTTGACCTCTCTCACAGCTATCGATGTAATTGCCTGTACTTCTGGATGGTCCTGATTGCCGACAACAACGATATCATACCCTTCCTCCTCCAGCTTTTTCACCAGCTTGTGGATCTTTTTTACCTTCGGGCAGGTGAAATCGTGTATCTTGAGACCCTGCTCAAGCGCCCTTTCAATCACGCCCCGCTGCACCCCATGGGAACGGACGATGAAGTGGCTTTTTTCAGGCAGGCCGCATACGTCATCGACGACCACCATCCCCCGTTTTGTCAGGGAACGTATAACCTCCGGGTTGTGAATGATTTCTCCAAGACAGTATATCCTCTTGTTTTCATCAAGCGCCTTCCGGACACCTTTGATGGCCCGCCTGACACCCGAGCAGAAACCTGCATATTTTCCAACAATCACTTCCATGAATTATCTCAGAATCACCCAAAGAGTCATCTGTAAGTCATACTCTCGGTGGCAAAGAGGTATCAACCCCGAATATTTGACAAAGTGTATTTAGCAGCCGGGCTCATTATACAGTAATCACTATCCCTGCAGGGGAAAAGGAGAAAATGAAAGGCTGTTCATTTTATGCTTTGCCCTTTGTGAGCTTCGCTGTTACAATAGTGATGGGAGGGGGTTGGGG
>CAZPCG010000543.1:0-1849 GCA_964584875.1 uncultured Spirochaetota bacterium | reverse complement strand
ATCAATTATATAATAATAATTTAATGGCAAAGAAGAAAAACCAATGAATACAAATCCTGAAAAAGAGAACAACCTCGATAAAGACATCATCGCAAGAGAGCTTGAGGAAATGAGCAGCCGCCTGGACCCGTCTTCAAATGAGGTATCCATCATACTCGCAGCAGGCCATGGCAAGAGGATAAAATCGGAGAAATCAAAGATGCTCCACGAAATATGGGGGAAGTCCTCGGTGTACAGGGTTAGCGAGGCGGCTAGGCGCGGTCTTGCATCAACGAATCAGGTTGTCGTCGTCGGGATAAAGGCTCTTGACGTCGCATGGGCTCTGGGCAAGGAGCAAAACAGGGCTTTTGTTTTTCAACAAGAGCAGAGAGGAACCGGGCACGCAGTCAGGTCAGCCTTGAGTCAGAGGGAATTGATGGATTTTCAGGGCAGCGTCTTTATCTTCCCCGGCGACATGGGGCTCCTCTCCCGCCAGACGGTAAAGGACCTGAGGAAAAACTTCTACCAGTACAAATGCGATATGCTCGTGCTTACAGGCTATTTCGAGGGGAACATAGATGAGAACTACTACGGCAGGATAGTGACCTCACACAGAGACAGGAACAAGCTGCTGGAAATAAAAGAGCACAAGGACATCCTTGCCATGACTGAAGGCCAGAGCTACTCAGTCACCATGAATGGGATTGTGGAAACCTTTAGCCGGGAGGAACTGCTCAACATCAGAGATTTCAACGTCGGTGTGTATGCCATTAAATTGGACCCGCTCAGAAAATTTATCGACCTGATTGAGTCGAACAATGTACAGGGGGAGATCTACATCACGGATCTGATCAAGATTTTCAACGAGCACGGGTTGAAGGTTCGTACATCCCGCGTCGCAAACAATAACCTGGTCGTATCCTTCAATGTTAAAAGCGTGCTCAAACAGATGGACAAGATCTTCATGAGCATGATGTATGAGAAGCTGAAGGATATCATCATGATAGACGATCCTGAGGATTTTTACATAGCGGAGGAGACCGTTCAGAACATCATAGAAATGGACAGGCAGGCAGCCCCGCTTGACATACACTTCGGGAAGGGAGTGCACATCGGCGAACAGGTAAAGCTTAACAGGGGAGTTAACATTGAGAAGAATGCAATTTTGAAGGGCAACGTGCACCTCGGCAGAAACGTTACTATTGGGGAGAGTGTCGTTTTCTCAACCTACCCGGAGCAGGTGATAGAAATTCAGGACAACAGTCACATCTTCAGGGGCAATGTCATTCAGGGGAGCGTGAAGATTGGGGCGAATGTAAGGGTTGAAACCGGTGTCAGAATAACTGGAAGCAGCAAGGAGCCGGTAATCATTGGCGATAACGTGCTCATCAAGGGCATGACCTACATCTTCGGCTCAATCATTGAAAATGACATCACCATAGAGCATTCCATACTCAAAAGCAGGTACGTTGAAAAGTTTGTCAGGAAAGACGGTGAGGTCCAGCCGATAAGATACATCCTGCCACATCCGGAAGGCCTCGACTCAATCAGCGACCTGAAGAGGTAAAATACAGGTAACCCGGCTGAAATCTCCGATGGAATGGTCACAGTGTCTTATATAATTAAGTAAACTGGTAACTTAATATTGAATATCAACTGCGTGGTGAGTCTTCAGAATTCGTAGCGCAGCTTAAGGTACACCGCGTTGTGGTTATCTCCTTCATAGCGTGAAAAATAGCTCCCCTCCTTCCCGAAAAATAGAAAGGCTCCAAGCTCCGTGGAGGTTTTCTCATCCAGTGCTACTGAAAAAGACCCGTTTAGAGCGCTGCTCATCGTCTCAAGGTATGTATAGACGCTCAGTGAAAACGAT
>CAZPCG010000542.1:0-1852 GCA_964584875.1 uncultured Spirochaetota bacterium | reverse complement strand
ATCCATCACAAAAACCGCGTGGGGGTGCTTGCAGGCGTTCTTGACGTCATCAGGGATGCCGGGATCAATGTCGAAACGATGGAAAATGTCATATTTGAGGGGGCTGAGGGGGCATGTGCCCGCATCCAGATAGACGGGGTGTTACCAGAGGAGGAGCTTGAAAAAATCGAAAAGAGCAACGAAAATATCCTGGCCGTATCACAGGTTGAGCTAAAGTAGCTAAGCAAAGTACGACGATCTAATCAGGATAGTATAGCTCCACAAGCGACCTGTTCACCCCGGGTGCGCCAATAAGGGGAAGCTTCCTTGTTTTCATCGTATTGTCGAGGTTTTGTACATCCTCCCTGGAGATTTCCTTCAACTTGCCGAGGCTGAGGGCATGAAGCAGGGAGATGGAGGTGGTCTCAAGTATCTCGATCAACTGCATGGCCCTGGCTACCCCCTCGCTGCTAATCACCACTAGCCCGTGATTCTCCATGAGGAAGGCGTTGTACCTCTTCAGGTAGGGTAAAAAGTTATCGGCAAGCCGCCCGGTGAGAGGCTCAGCATAAGGGACAACAGGAACTGGTCCAACCTCAATGGTCGTTTCAGGAAAGGTTGGCCGCATGAGCCAGTTGGACCCCCCGGTAACTGCAAAAGCATTGGTATAGGGAGGATGGCAGTGTATAACTGAATCGATATCGGGACGCTCTCTAAATAAGTTAAGGTACATCGGGGTTTCCCCAGTTGGGGCGCTCCTTCCTGCAACCCTCTCCCCGGAAAGGTTTATGAACACAAGGTCTGAGGCAGTAACCTCTGCTTTGTTCATCTTTGTCGGTGTTATCAGCAGGAGGTTTTTCTCAAGCCTTGAGGCAAGGTTTCCGCCGTGGCTTGTGACGTAAAGAAGCTCGCTGAGCCTGCGGCATACCCTTAGAAAATCACCCACCTGCTTTTCATATTTCTTCAGATAGTCCATATCCCCCTTCTCCTTATGCTTCTATCCCTCAAGCATCCTGAGGAACTCATCTTCTGAGACTATCTTCGTACCGTACTCCTTCGCCTTATCAAGCTTGCTCCCTGGATTTTCTCCAACGAGGAGATGGGTTGTAGCTCCTGTCACACTGGATGTGACCCTCCCTCCCCTCTTCTTTACCTCCTCCATCGCCTCCTCTCTGGGCTTGAAGTGCTCGAAGCTGCCTGTAACACACCACACCTGTCCGGCAAATACCTGTGGGAGCTTCTCCTTTTCTTCACGTATCTCTGCTGAGAAGTTGAGCCCTGCCTTCCTCAAACCCTCGATTATCTCAAGGATAAATGGGTCGCGAAGCTGCTTTATGATTCTCTCTGCCGTTTTTGGCCCGATACCATGGATACAGGTAAAGAGCTCGGGCTTGTTCTGAGCTGCAGCCTCTATGAGCTTGTCCATTGAATCGAACCCTCCATCGATGAGGGTCTTTACTACCCTTGGACCAAGCTCATCCAGTCCCAGGGAGGTGAGAACGGCCGCAAAGGGCTTCTCCTTGCTCTTCAAAATGCCTTCCCCGATGAGCCTGACCTTCTTCTCCCCAAACCCTTCAACCTCCAGAAGCTCATCGGGGTTGAAGGTGTAGAGGTCCGGAATATCCCTGACAAGCCCCAGCTCGAGGAGGCGCTTTATCGTCTCGGAGCCGAGGTTTGCAATATCCATCTGGCCCCTTGCCACAAAGAAGGAAAGTCTCCCGAAAACGCGGGCAGGACATTGCTTGTTCGGGCAGAAGTGATGCGCCCCGTCCTCAACAAGCTTCGCATTACAGACGGGGCAGTCTTCGGGAAGTATGAAAGTCCTGTTCCCCCTGTCATTCTTCTCCAGAACTTCTTCAACGGCAGGAATAAC
>CAZPCG010000541.1:0-1860 GCA_964584875.1 uncultured Spirochaetota bacterium | reverse complement strand
GGTTTCATGAAAATAAACATGAGTTTTTTGTTTCAAAAAAGCAAATGTTGTGTTATAGTAGTAGAAAACCATTATCATCTTCACTGACCGTCTGAGACAAAATTACCGGCAAACTTCGTATTTTCATAGCATGCGATAGGTGGCGGCGAAAAGGGATTGCTCCATTTGATAGATGTTTGATTATAGCAGGAGGGTTTGTGGAATGAGTATTGTGAGAATGCGAGGGACCATGCTGCTTATGGGCTTCCTTGCCCTTATCCTTGTTGCAGGCTGTGCGACGAAGAAAGGGGCCCTTGTCGAAGAGGAGCAGGTAACTGAAGAGAAGGCGGTTTCGGCGAAGCCTGAGGCTGCACCGGATGTGGCGGAGGCGAGGGCCCCGGAGGTGAAAAAAGAGGCTTTGAAAGAAGAGATGAAAGAAGAAGGAGAGGCAGTGGAAGAGTCGAAAGAGGAGAGGGAGGTCAGGGTCGTGGCAAAGGCCGAAGAGGAGGCTTTTGCGGACAGCGATGGAGATGGGGTTCCTGACGATTATGACCGCTGCCCGGGCACAGCCCCCGGGATCAGGGTTGACAGCTACGGGTGCCCCGAAGTCGTAAAAAGGAGGGTAACCTTTGAATATACACTGTTGTTCGACAGCGACAGCTCCGCTATCCGTTCATTTTATTATGAGGAGCGCCAGCGGGCGATTGATTTTATGGCCCTGCACCCGGAAATGGTGATCGAGAAGGTAATCATCGAGGGGCATGCGGACAGCACGGGCTCATCATCTTACAACGATACCCTTTCACACCGCAGGGCCTTGAGCGTCAAGCAGTTTATCGTGAAGGAGCTCGGGATCAGCCCTGGTGTAATTGAGATTAATGCTTATGGTGAAAAGAAGCCCATAGCCAGTAACAAAACGAAGGAGGGAAGGCAGAAGAACAGGCGCGTGGTTGTGACGTTCATCGTGTCGAACCTTGAGGGAAAATAGTTATGAATGCTTCAATGAAAGGTCTCTGTTACGCTTCTTCTCCCATGTACCCTTTTTACTATGTCGTCGATCACCTTCAGGGCAGCCTCCCTACCCAGCCTGAAGGCTTCATCAGCCTTGCTGAAGGCAAGCGGTTTTATGTCCATGAGCTGGGGGACTATTGTGAAATCGGGAGGTGAATGTTTCGCCTGCTCGATCTGCTCCCGGCAGTCCTGTGCGATGCAGAGGGCCTTGAAGATGATGTAGCGGAGGTTCATACGTTTCAATTTCTTTTCCAGCTTTTCCCTCTTTTTTTCCACATGGCGCATAAGCCCCAGGTAAATATTTCTTGCAAGGGCCCTCCTGTTGAGGAGGGTAAAAAGGGAAGCATCCGAGAGTATGGTGACATCCACTCCCCTGTCTTTCGCCAGATGGACAAGCAGCCTGTTCAATATTCCCCCATCAATGAGAAGGTGCCTGTCCAGCTCGAAGGGCTCTAAGAGCCCGGGGCATGAGATGGATGCCTGTACCGCGCTTAAGAGCTTTCCCCTTTCAAATAGAAAGGGCCTTTTTTCGGTTATATCTGCGGAGAGAATGCAGAGGGGAATTCTGAGATCTTCGAGTTTCACATCCCCGAGGTCTTTTTTGAATATCCTCTCCACCTTTTCCCTGCTCAGAATCCTCAAAAAGGGCTTTCGCAGGTCAAGCACTGACTTCAGCCTGAACTGCTTCATCATCTCAAGGAGGGACGGCACATTTTGGCCGAGGGAGTAGTATGCTCCGATAATGCTGCCGAAGCTTGCCGCTACGATGAGGTCGATGGGTATGCAATGTTCCTCCAGGACGCTGATGACGCCCAGGTGGGCCATCCCCCGCGCAGAGCCGCCGCTGAGGATAAGGCCGACCACCGGGCC
>CAZPCG010000540.1:707-1861 GCA_964584875.1 uncultured Spirochaetota bacterium | reverse complement strand
TTCAGGATTACGCCCTCTTCCCGAACATGAACGTGTTCAGCAACATCGCCTTCGGCCTGAGGATGCACAACTGGGACAAAGCATCCATAAAAAAGAGGGTGAAGGAGCTCCTGAAGCTAATCCAGCTCCCGGGCTATGAGTGGCGGGAGGTCAACAAGCTTTCGGGCGGCGAGCAGCAGCGTGTTGCGCTCGCCAGGGCCCTTGCGCCAAACCCCCAGCTTCTCCTCCTCGATGAGCCTCTTTCAGCCCTCGATGCGAAGCTGCGTAAGGAGCTGAGAAGCGATATAAAGCGCATCCAGCGTGAGCTACAGGTTACAACAGTTTATGTTACCCACGACCAGGAGGAGGCCCTGGCGCTTTCTGACAGTATCGTCGTGATGCACAACGGCCGTATAGAACAGACAGGGAAACCGTGGGATATATATAATCGTCCAGAGACAGGTTTTGTCGCAAGCTTCATGGGTATGTCTAACCGGATCGAGGGGGTAGTTGCAAACACCGGCGGCAGATATGTCGAGCTTGACACACCCGAAGGCAGGTTCTTTGCTCCCTTCCCGAAAAAACTGGGTGTGGGTTGCTACATCGCCCTTCTTTTCAGACCTGAGCAGTGCAGGCTGGTTCAGGTAAATGAAGGCATTCAAGAACTAAAGGCACCAAGAGTTTCTCCGGGAGTTCAATCCGGAAAGGAAAAGACTCTTTGGAGAAGTGGTCCTGGCGGCGCAGTTATGCGGCAACCAACCGTCGAACCTCCTGAAATAAATACCCTCACCGGTACCGTTACCACCTGTGAGTACCTCGGTGAGAGCACACTCATAAAGATCGAAACAGAGCACGGCTGCTACACCGCCCTGTTCCCCTGCAGCGCACCTTCATTTGCGTCATCCAAAGCAATGGCGCCCACTGCAAGCAGGGAATTTGAAGCTCACGCAGAAATTCTCTCACAGATGGGGGAGGGCATGGATGAAAGTGGATCACTCCCCTCTCCGATACAAAGGCCTCCCGAGGCACCACTGAGGACCGGCAGCAGGGTCAGCATCAAGGTGGCTCCGGAAAACTGCTGGCTTTTGCCTTCGTCTTAGTATTATGTTTTATGCTCTATAAATAAGGATAGGATAGTCATTGCAAGGAGCGTAGCTACGAAGCAATCTGTTAAT
>CAZPCG010000540.1:0-697 GCA_964584875.1 uncultured Spirochaetota bacterium | reverse complement strand
ATTTTTATGCTCGATTTCACACCCTCCCCTATCCCCTCCCTTGAGGGAGGGGAAGATTGAAAGATCACTTGATTATCCTATCCTATTCCTCACCCTTTAACTTCTCAACTGCCTCATCCCACTTCTCCTGCAGGTAGTGTTTGAAGAGGAACTCCTCACGGTAGTCTCGGGATATGGTTGATGCGGCTTCGGCAAGGTCCCTGAAAAGAATCCTGAGGAGCTCAATAACCCTTCCTGCAGCACCGCTGAGGCTCAAAGCGCCGGGCGGCAGATCAAACCGGGGTGAAAAGAGGGCTTCTCTGAGCCTGTATACGGCTCCGCCATCTTCCACCGTCATGAGTGCTTCGATGTTGCTTTTCTTTATGTCGAGCAGCGCTTTTACATCTTTCACCACACCGCGTGGGGTGTAGACCTTGATGGGACTCTCAATTCCCTTTACCTGCAGCTCTCCCTTCGGGTCGCAGGTAACAAAGTCCCGTATCTCTTTATAGGTATCTTCGGTAAGCATGATCTCCCCAGGCCCTGCTGAGGTCTCCATCCTGGATGCAATATTCACCACGTCGCCGAAGATATCATCGTCCTTCCAGATGACGTCTCCCAGGTGCAGCCCGATTCTCACCTGGAACTTCTCACTATCGATAGCATAGCGATTGTATTCATTGATCTTGCCCTGAATTTCAAGAGCAGCAATCGCTGC
>CAZPCG010000539.1:0-1871 GCA_964584875.1 uncultured Spirochaetota bacterium | reverse complement strand
AAGAGAAAGGGGGTTTTCATCTTCATCACCGAGGAGAGCACAAAATTGTAAACCCTTTCAGGAACGCCTACTCCCCGGGCATGCCGGGTATTTCCCCGCAGGTTGATCTTCAGCCTGCTCAAAAGAAGGGGCACGAGAAAAACCGCAAAGAGGAGAGAAAATAGCAGGGCAACAACTATGATGAGCGAAAGCTGGAGAAAGATCAGCTTGAGCACTCCGGTCAGGAACATGACCGGGAAGAACACGACTACAGTCGTGAATGTTGCCGAAACTACGGCAGGTACGATCATCCTCAATCCATGGTAGAAGGCCTCGCCCTTCTCCCTCCGGTGCAGCCAATCAAACACCCCGGTGACCACGATCACGGCATTGTCAACCATCATGCCTATGGCAAGGCTGAACCCGCCGAGGGTGAGCAGATTGATAGAAATACCCGCCATGTTCATGATGATGAAGGTCGCCACAATGCTCATCGGGAGGGTGAGAATGATGATGAGGCTGACTCGCACATTCCTTAGAAAAACCCACACCGACAGGGCGGTGAAGATGATGCCGAATGCCATGGCAAGGACAAGCTCTCTCAGTGAATCCTTCACGTACATGCTCTCGTCGAAGAGCTTGTGGAAGGAGATGCTCCCGCGGTACCTCTCCTCAAGCTGCCCCATCACCTCATCGATTCGCCTTGAAACCTCCAGGATGCTGAATGCAGGGCGCCTGTAGAGGGAGAGCATGAGGGCGCTTTCTCCATCGATGAGGACACCGCTCTGCCTCTCCTCGGCAGTGTACTGCACAGAGGCAACATCCCCGAGGAATACGAGCTTTTTCCCCTCCTCCTTCACCACGATGCCTTGTAGCTCTCTGTAATCGTCGACCGCCCCATCGACCCTGATGAGGTACTCATAGTCTCCTTCCTGGAAAAAACCCACGCCAAAGTTCTTATTTGCGCCCTGTACGGCGCTCCTGATCTCAGGGACGCCAACACCGTACTTCACAAGCGCCTTCGGGTCCACCACCACTCTTATTTCAGGGCGTTGACCGCCCTGAACCTCAACCCTTGCCACACCTTCGGTCTTTTCAACGGCGGGGACGATATCCTTCTTGCAGAACAGGTAGAGCGAGCGCTCATCGAGGGTGCCCGAAGTTACCGCAATGCCCACAACCGGTTCCTGGGAGGTCTGATAGTTGATTATTATGGGCCTCTGTACCTCTCTTGGGAAGAAGGATTTCAGGATGTCAAGCTTTTCCCGCAGCTCGATATGGGATACGCTGAGGTCCTCACCCCACCGGTAATGAACCCGTACAATGCTCAGGCCGTTTTGAGATAAAGTGTTGACCGACCTAACCCCCTTCATGGAGACAGCGCTCTGCTCCACGGGTGCGGTAACGAGGTTTTTCACCTCCTCAGGTGTTGCGTTTTGATAGTGTGTCACAACGACCAGCTCAGGATACTCGATGTCGGGAACAAGGTGAACATCGAGATAGAACAGGCTGATGATCCCGAATACGATGAGGGCAGCACAGAGGAGGATGATGGGTATGCGGTTTTTGGTATAGAATCTCCCCAACCGTGCGGCTTCCCCGCTATCTTGATGGAAGTTCGGGGTACTATGATGAGCGGGGTTTCCATTCTTCTGTTTCATTTCTGTTTCAATGAATGATCTCTTTCACTGGATGTTCTCTTTCACTGAATGTTCTCTTTCACTTTATGTTCTCTCCAAGGGCGGAAAGGATCTCTGAAGCGTTTCTCCTGCCGTGCTCATTGAGGGACCCGTATCGCCCCTTCAGATATGAGATATACTCCACCCTCCTTGCACCGACCCTCGACATCAGTTGAACCTGTGCGATCTGATAGGAGTTGCGGGGAATGGTCA
>CAZPCG010000538.1:1426-1872 GCA_964584875.1 uncultured Spirochaetota bacterium | reverse complement strand
ATCAAATCTCTGCATGAACAGAAACACCCTGAGAAAGGTAAAGGAGGGAGAGATAGTCGATCTTCAGGCAGGTGCCCTCTATGAAGGGTATAACGGTGTTATGTGTACACCGGTTGTACTTGGGAAGATACCCGATGAGATCAAAAAGGCTGTCAACGTTGCCCATGACGCAATGAAGGTAGTAGCCGACTCTATGAAACCTGGCACAGTGTCAACAGAGCTTTACAGGTTATACAGCAATTTTCTCGAGAAGAAAGGCTACCGCCAGTTCAGCCCTTACGGTTCGGTTCACTCCCTCGGGATGCTTGAGTGCGAGACGCCCTTCTTTTCTGCCCGAAGAAAAGTCGATATGCTTGAAAACATGGCCATAGCAATCGACGTTTATTTCAAAGGGCTTCCCTGGGGTTCATTCAGGATCGAAGATACCTTTATCATTAGAAAAGATG
>CAZPCG010000538.1:0-1416 GCA_964584875.1 uncultured Spirochaetota bacterium | reverse complement strand
ATCGTTCGCAAGGAAGATGCAGAGCTTGCGACAACCTTCAATAAGGATTTTATCCCGGAGGCATTCGGCTAAATATGCTAAATATGAATAGTACAGACCTTGGGTTTCTTAAAAAATTATGCAAAGAGTTAGTTACCTGTTCTGATCGTGTTCATGATTTTCCAGAGGTACGATCATGTGCTCACCCACGTCGTTCCCATGATGCGTGAGGAGGGGATATTGCGGGAACAGATTGATGTAATCCTGAGAGAAAATCCCCAAAGGTTTCTGGATATCGATATGGAGTAATTCAGGGAGCGATGCATTTTTCTTTTGGAGGAGCTGTGGATTTCCTGATTACCAGTTCTGGAAGCAGCCTGATGGTTTGATGTTTCACATTCCACCGGTTTTTCAGTCCTTTCAAAAGGAGAGATATCGCCTTTTCCCCCAGATCACTCTTGGGCTGTGCAATGGTTGTAAGAGGGGGGGAGAGATGTTTTGCCTCAGGAATGTCATCGTAGCCAATAATTGAGATGTTCTCAGGGATTCTCAGGCCCTCCTCTTCAATTGCTTCGTAAGCGCCGATCGCCGTCTTATCGCTTATGAAGAGAACAGCTGTCGGCATCGCTGTTTCGCATAGGTGAAGAAGCTGTTTCATCGCCTTGTATCCGCCAGCCATCTTCAGGTTGCATTGCTTGAGGTACTCATCATCGATCTTTATATTAGATTCGCGCATTGCCTTTTCAAACCCCATTTCAAGCTGCCGGCAGGGCGAGGTTATTCTGGGCCCATTGACCAGGGCAATTCTTGTATGGCCCAGTTCTATCAGATATTTCACAGCGGTGTATGCACCGAACTCAAGGTCTGCGAACACACAGTCGAAGTTATTTTTTGTGGTTGGTTTGCTGTCAATGAAAACGAAGGGGACATTGTTCTGCTTCAGCAGCGCCCGGAGCTTTGCGGTATTCCCTACCGGGGTGATGAGCATTCCGTCAACTCTCTTTCCCATGAGAATGTTCAGGTATTGAAGCTCTTTTTCGGGGTCGTAGTCGGAATTGCAGAGGATGATATTAAACCCATTCCTGTGAGCTATGTCCTCTGCGCTCTTGACAATGTCAGGATAAAAGGGGTTGGTGATATCACCTATTATGAGACCGATTGTGTTCGTATTCCGCAATTTCAAGCTTTTAGCGATCAGGTTTGGGTGGTAGTGGAGCGTTTTTGCTACTGCTTTTACCTTTCTCCTTGTTGATTTGCTGATGCGGGGATGGTCTGATAAAGCACGAGATACTGTAGATTCTGATAGGTTGAGTTGTTTTGCTATATCCTTGATCCTGACGCTCATTGGGATTTTCTCTATCAATTGTATCCTGGATAAATATATCTTTTTTATTGTTTTATCAGGACAATTTCTGGTATTTTGTACCAGAATTTTTA
>CAZPCG010000537.1:0-1883 GCA_964584875.1 uncultured Spirochaetota bacterium | reverse complement strand
AGATTGCTTCGTCGCCTTCGGCTCCTCGCAATGACCACAGGATATTGAATAATTTCCCAGAAAATGCCAGAAAATAATAGAAAGACATGCTCAATTAACGATGTGCGAAGTCACGCGACCGAATCGGCCCCTCAGCGGGTTATAATCTCATCGAGTATCCTCTCGAATTCATCCCTGGAATAGAATTCCACCCTGATGGCGCCTTTTCCATCCCTGTAGTCGACAACAACCTTCGTACCGAACTTCAACCGTAATTGCTCCTCAATTTCGCTTATATACGGGTCCTTCCTGGACTCTTTTGTTCCACGTGGAACAACCTTCTTCCTCGCTATCTTTTCAACCTCCCGCACCGTCAACTGCTCATCGATTATTTTCTTCACCAGCTCTTCCTGAGAGGCGTGATCGGAGAGGGCTAGGACAGCTTTCGCCTGCCCTACTGATAGTGTTCCACGTGAAACAAGCTCCTGAATTCCTTCTGGCAACTCAAGAAGGCGGATCATGTTCGCGATATAACTCCTGGATTTCCCTATTCTTCTTGACAGCTCTTCCTGAGTGATCATCTCCCTATCGATTATTAACTTATACGCAAGCGACTCCTCAAGCGGGTTGAGATCCTCTCTCTGCAGGTTCTCGATAAGCGCTATCTCCAGCGCCCTGTAATCCGAGTACTCCTTGATCATGGCGGGTATTTCCCGCAAACCTGCCTTTTTCGCTGCCCTGAACCGCCTCTCCCCTACAATTATTTCATATTTGCCGTTCAGTTTCCTCACCACTATCGGCTGAATAAGCCCGTTTTCCTTTATTGAACTGGCAAGCTCATCTATTTTCTCCTCGTCTATTCTCTTTCTGGGCTGCAGTTTGTTTGGAACAATATCATCGAGGTTTATAAGAGGTAGCTTTTCACCCCTCTCCTCGATCTCAATTCGTTCTGAAAAAAGGGCATCAAGCCCCTTCCCCAATGCCTTCTTCGCCGTCATGTAATATTTCCCTTGATAAATTATAGTAGCTTACCGCGCCAATGCTCTTCGGTTCGTACAGGTTGATCGGTTTTCCGAAGCTTGGCGCTTCTGCAAGTTTCACATTCCTGGGTATAATCGTTTTGTACACTTTATCTTTAAAATATCCAATAACCTCCTCAACAACCTGCCTCGAGAGGTTTGTCCTTGTATCGTACATCGTCAGGAGTACACCCTCGATGTGGAGCTTTTCGTTCAACCTTGTTTTTACGATATTTATCGTTCTCAGAAGCTGGCTGAGACCCTCGAGTGCTAAGTATTCGCACTGGATTGGAATGATAACGGAATCTGCTGCAACCAGACCGTTGATGGTCAGTATGCCAAGAGATGGGGGAGAATCAATGAATATGAAATCGTAGCCATCCCTCAGCTCATCAACGACTCTCTTCAATTTGAACTCTCTCTCCTTCATGTCAATCATTTCAACCTGGGCGCCTGACAGATTTATATTGGACGGTAAAACATAGAGATTCTTTACTTCTGTTGTTATAACAAGCTCACCGGCAGGCGCCATGCCAAGCAGTGCCTCGTACAGACTTTTCTCCCCTGCTTTTTTCTTTACCCCCAATCCTGAACAGCTATTACCCTGTGCATCCAGATCAACGACAAGGGTTTTCTTTCCTGCTTCAGCTATGTATGCCGACAGGTTGACAATCGTCGTTGTTTTCCCGACTCCGCCTTTCTGATTTGCAACGATAATTGCTTTTCCCATCCCCTATCTTCGTTACCCGTTTATCCCATCTACTTCATTTTCATTCTGTATCCCTTCACCATTATAATTCTGTATACTGTCAACATTATTACCATCCATCAATTAAGTATACTGTCACTATTATTAAAAAATCTGTTATTTTGTAACCTCCCCTA
>CAZPCG010000536.1:0-1883 GCA_964584875.1 uncultured Spirochaetota bacterium | reverse complement strand
GATCGGGATCATGGTCATCAACTTTTTTGTCATCCAATCAGCACCAGGCGGCCCGGTTGAGCGCATCCTTGCGCGGGTCAAAGGGATGGGAGTTAGAGCCACAGAGAGGATAAGCGGCACAGGAGGGGAGGGCGAGCAGCCGGCAGTATCCATTGCAAGGGGGGATGAGGGGATAACCGGGAAGTATCGCGGTGCTCAGGGGCTTGATCCTGGATTTATCAAGGAGATAGAGAGGCTCTACGGCTTTGATAAGCCAATGTACAAAAGGTTTCTGATCATGCTTGGAAACTATTTTCGCTTTGACTTCGGCGAGAGTTTTTTCAGAGGCAAGAAGGTGATAGCGCTCATCGTGGAGAAAATGCCCGTTTCAGTTTCACTAGGGTTGTGGACTACATTCATCATCTACTTTATATCGATCCCTCTTGGCATACGGAAGGCTGTGCATGCCGGGACGTCCTTTGATGGGTGGACAAGCGTTGTCGTTACCATAGGGTATGCAATACCCGGGTTTCTCTTTGCAATACTACTCATCATCCTTTTTGCAGGAGGAAGCTTCTTAAAAGTCTTCCCCCTGAGGGGGCTCGTATCAGATAACTGGAAGCACTTCCCCTGGTACTTTAAAATCGCCGACTATCTGTGGCACCTTGTGCTTCCAATTACTGCAAGCGTTATCGGTGGTTTTGCCACATTGACCATCTTTACGAAAAACTCATTCCTTGAGGAGGTCAACAAGCAGTATGTCACAACTGCTCGGGCTAAGGGGATGGCCGAGCGGAAGGTTTTGTTCGGACATGTTTTCCGCAATGCCATGCTCATCATAATAGCAGGCTTTCCCTCTGCTTTCATCGGCGCCCTCTTCACGGGCGTTCTGCTCATCGAGGTCATTTTCTCCCTGGACGGGCTCGGTCTTCTGGGGTTCGAAGCGATCATCAACCGCGATTACCCGGTAGTTTTCGGCACCATGTTCATAGGGAGCCTCATGGGGCTAAGCCTGAATCTCATCGGCGATCTGATGTACATGTTCATCGACCCGAGGATAGATTTTGAGAGCAGGGAGGTGTGATTGGGCAGGGAGCAATTGTTCGGATTCAGGATCACCCCAATTATGCAGCGGCGGCTAAGGATTTTCCGCTCGAACAGCCGGGCCCTCTATTCCCTGTACATCTTTGTATCCCTCTTTGTATTAAGCCTCTTTGCAGAGTTCATAGCTAACAACAGGCCGCTTATCATCAAACACGAGAGAAGGCATTATTTTCCGATTTTTAATAACTATACTGAGGTTGATTTCGGTGGAATGTTTGAAATTGCGGTGGACTATCACGATCCCTACATACAGGACCTTATCATAGAGAAGGGAGGCTGGATGCTGTGGCCCATCGTACCATTTAAGTACAACACCATTGACTACCATCTCGATGTGCCTGCTCCATCCCCCCCATCGGGAAGGCACTGGCTCGGTACAGACGACGGTGCTCACGATGTTGTTGCGCTTGTAATCTATGGATTCAGGATCTCGGTAGTTTTCGGCCTTTTCCTCACAACCTTCAGTACTCTCATTGGTGTTGGAGCGGGAGCCTTGCAGGGCTACTTCGGAGGCCGCATCGATATTATCTTTCAACGCTTTATTGAGATGTGGGTGTCCATACCCCTCCTCTATCTCATTATTATTATTACAGCGATGATCAAGCCTACCTTCGGGCTTTTGCTCGTCATCCTTCTCCTTTTTCGATGGACTGATCTTGTAGGCGTGGTTCGCGCTGAATTCCTGAGGGTGAGAAACTTTGAATTCGTGAAGGCAGCTCGGGCGCTTGGGGTTCACGATGTAGTCATAATGTTCCGTCACATCCTTCCCAATGCCATGGTCGCAACCCTGACCTTTCTGC
>CAZPCG010000535.1:0-1895 GCA_964584875.1 uncultured Spirochaetota bacterium | reverse complement strand
CCTGCATATTCCTATGCATCTTGTACCGCTAACGGGTATGTATCGTCCTTCACCGTAAACGAGGAGAGGCGGGAGAAGGCATACCTCTACCCCATCGCTCGATGCCGGAGGCTTCCCCAGGCCGGAGCTTCCACAGTACTCGAGGAGAAAGTCCTCTGAATCCACGTCGATCATTTCGGGAGCGATGTCCCGCTCGATACTGTATTTGAGTTTATAGAAGCTTATCTTTGAAAAGGTTCTCATGGGAATGACACCTTTAATGGAGAGGATGAATGCAGGGCCGGAATAAAAATATGAGCAGACCGGTGGTAAGCCGGGTTCTGTTCAAACGGTCATCTCTCTGGGGTGCCTGGCGCACCTCCTGCGGCCTACCCGTGAGGCATAAGCGGGTAACTCTACGCCTGTCTATTTGGCCTTGCTCCCGGTGGGGTTTACCAGCCTCTGAAGTGTCACCACTTCAGGCGGTGAGCTCTTACCTCGCCTTTTCACCCTTACCCCATTAAATTGTAATGGGGCGGTATGTTTTCTGTGGCACTTTCCGTAGGATTACTCCCCCTGGGCATTACCCAGCACCGTACCCTTTAGGAGCCCGGACTTTCCTCAGGAGTAAAAACTCCCGCGACCGATCCACAGGTCTGCTCTTATTATAGATCCTAAATGAAAATCTCCTTTCTGTCAAGAGCTTACAGGCTCAGTAGTCTTTTTTATCCAGAACACGGTTCACGATCCAGTCAGTGACTCTGTTTTCCTCTCGCCTGACATGCTTCAATTCCACATATCCGAGCTCTCTCATGAGACGACGTGCCTCCTCAAAGAGCGGGATCAGGCGGGGGCTTTTAACCCTGTAGCGATTGTTCATCTGGTGGACGAGTAGCTCGCTATCTGAGTAGAGCTCAGTACGCTGAGGTGCTTTTTCCCTGCCATCCGCACTGTGTCTGAGCAGCCATCGCAGTGCCTCGATGAGGGCCCTGTATTCTGCGTAGTTGTTCGTGCCCCTGCCGATGGCCTTCCCCTCTCGAGCAATCTCATTTCCATGCTCGTCATAAACTGCGTATCCAATGGCAGCTGGGCCCGGATTACCTCTTGACCCACCATCAAAGTATACCTTTAACATCTTCTGCGAGAATATACATCATATAACGATTTCCCCTGCCTGCACTGTGTCCTCACGGTAGTAGAGAATCCTTGAGCAGTTGGGGCAGAAAATCAGATCCTCCTCTCTCCTCACATCATTCACAAACTGGGGAGGGAGAAGCATGTTGCATCCCATGCAGACATTGTTTCGCACCGAAACGATACCTAGGCCGTCTTTATTCTTAACGATTTTTTCAAACTTGTAGATGATCTCATCATCGAGACCGGAGGAGATCTTTTTCTTCTCTTTGAGATAACCGTTCAGTACCTTCTGTTTTTCCAGTATTAACTTCTTTACCTCTTTTTCCTTTTCATCGATCTGAGCCTTCAATTCTTCCCGGTGGCTCTTCATCTCATCAAGAGCTGGGTTCAGGCTCTCGATTTCCTGGTAGGCTTCAAGCTCCTGGGCTTCATTGTGCTCCAGTTTCTCATCGATCTGTGCAATCTCGCTTGTAATAGCCTCGTATTCTTTCTGCGTTTTTATGAGGGGTATCTGACTTTCATACTTTTCCTTGTTCCGTTTCAACTCTTCTTTCTGCTTGTTCAGCCCCTGTATCAATTTGCTGTTTTTTTCGCTGTTGATCTCCTTCTCCGAAATACTCCTGTCGATCCTGTGATACCTCCACTTCAGATCTTCCAGCTCCTTTGGTATCTCCTCAAGTTCTGCTTCGATTTCAAACTCCTTGAGTAGAGTGTTCTGAAGCTCTCTCAATTTCTCAAATGTTTTTTTCATTGATGTCCGCCATTAGCAAAAGATTTTT
>CAZPCG010000534.1:0-1923 GCA_964584875.1 uncultured Spirochaetota bacterium | reverse complement strand
GGAGCAGGCCCATGGGGAACCTGATGATGCCGAAGAGGCTGATGACGGCAAGCATTATGGCCGTTGCCATGGTGGATTTGGTTGCACCCCAGAAGATCTCCCCGGTGATGACCTCCTCAATGGAGAGAGGTGTGGCAAGCTGGGCGTCGAATGTTTTCTGGTAATACATCCTCACAAAGGAAGCGTAGGTGTTTTCAAAGAAGGCGTTGTACATCATGTTGATGGCAATCAGGGCAGGAGCGATGTATACAACGTAGGGCACCGCGGTTCCATTCACATCGATTGTCCCGACGAGCCTCCCCAGTCCAGCTCCGAAGGCGAAGAGGTAGAATAGAGGTTCGAGTATGGGGGGGATAAAGCTGATCTTCCATATCTTCCGGTAAACCATGAAGTTTCTCTTCCATACATGGAAAAACCTTCTTGATAGGCGGGCGGAAAAAGTTCCGATCATTCTCTCAACCCCCTCCCTGTTAGCTTCAGAAAAACATCCTCGAGAGTCGCCATCCTCAGATGGCATCCTCCCCTGCAGTATCTCTCACTTATAACATGAAAGAGGTCTTCGCTCCCTCCCTGGTATATGATCAGCCGGTAGCGGAGGTCCTCATACCCGAGGTTCTTGGACCGCAGATAGCTCCTGAGCTCCTCCTCAGGTTCCGTCACCTCAATGATGTACTTCCCAGCATGCTTTTTGATCAGCTCTTCGGGTTTCCCCTCCTCCAGGATCCTGCCATGGTCGATGATCACGAGCCTGTTGCACAGCCTGGCTGCCTCGTCCATGTTATGAGTTGTGAGAACGATAGAAATTCCACTCGCTTTGAGGTGCTCCAGCCGCTCCCAGACCTGGTGGCGGGACTGGGGGTCGAGGCCTGTGGTCGGCTCGTCGAGTATGAGGAGCCGGGGCTGGTTGATGAGGGCCCGTGCAAGTACCAGCCGGCGCATCATCCCCCCGCTCAGCTCGTTCACCCTTGATTTTTTCCTGTGGCTGAGGGCGAAAAACTCAAGCAGTTCCTCAGCCCGCACTCTCGCCTCCCTCCTGGGTACGTCGAAGTAACGTGCGAAGACCTCGAGATTTTCTCTTACGGTGAGATCGGGGTCGAGGTTGTTCTCCTGCTGGCAGACCCCGATTCGTGACTTTATTGTGCGCCACTCAGAGTTTATGTCAAGCCCGAAGACTTTTAAACTCCCCTCCGTCATAGGGGAGAAGCCGTATATCATGCGTATGGTTGAGGTCTTCCCTGCACCGTTGGGGCCCAGAAGGCCAAAGCTTTCCCGGTGCAACACGTTGAAAGACACCCCATCCACAGCTTTGATATCACCAAAGTTCTTCTTTAAATCACGGGCCTCAACGACATATTCCAAAGAGGCACCTCACTCGATAGTTTTCAAAGCTCAGTTTTCAACAATAATACCCGCAAAGGCGCATTAAACTGCTAAGCCGTTCAAAAATTCCATGTCTGTAATCAATATCCTTTCCTTCATGCAGTAATCTAGCATCCCGGTGCTTTCAGGCTCACGGTGAAAAAGGTTATACTCTATCTGATTGGTTGCAATTGGTACCTCCGAAAGGCGCTGTGCCTCAATAAGCTGGTCGACACCGAAATTGCTTACTCCGCTGTACCGTATTCTCCCTTCTCTCACAAGCGTATTGAATGCCCGGAAGGTCTCCTCAAGCGGCACCGAGGGGTTTGGCCAGTGGATCAGATAAAGATCCACGTACTCCGTGTCCAGTCTTCGCAGGCTCCCCTCGAGCTTCTCCATCACATCCCTGTAGGCGAGGTTGTTGCTCCAAACCTTCGTTGTGATGAAAAGCTCTTCCCTCCTGAACGGCTTTATCGCCCTTCCCACAAGCTCTTCGGTATGTCCATCGGCGTACATCTGGGCTGTATCGATGTGTGTGTAGCCCATCCTGATAGCCATCCTGAT
>CAZPCG010000533.1:0-1927 GCA_964584875.1 uncultured Spirochaetota bacterium | reverse complement strand
CCTCGAACTGAGCGGCGCAGCAAAGCTACCAGTACTAAATCATCGCGCCCAGGCTGCGTCCGCTCCAGCGAGCGATTCGTTATATCGGATATGCTTCCAATCCAGCCTTCATTGCCCCTTCAACTGTTCCATCTACAAGGTCACTGCCCGGGAACATCCATTCTTCTGGATCGTATGTTTCACTACTCCACTTGAATATGGCAAACTTCCAGCTATCCATCTTCCCCGTGTAGGTGAGTCTACATATAGCTCCGATATTTCCGTAGTCAGAACGGTCGAGGTAAAGATACTTACCATGAAAGCGAGAAACATAATGGCATTCGCTTATGCGAGAAATCCGACTGTTAAAGCGTTCGATTATTTGTTCAACCTCTTTTCTTACCTCATCGGGGATCGCTTTTTGTTTCATATAGCCTCCAATATATCGATATATCAGCTTGTCTGCAGAACACTATTTTCATATCTCTGCATTGAATAACACAATAATGATATGTTAAAATATAAAAATTGTCAAGATTGTCAAAATCTACTTGATGAAAAGAATGAAAATGCAGTATAAATATTATAAGGGCAAATCAAATAATACATAAATGGAGTGTTTCAT
The DNA here is from genome assembly GCA_964584875.1 of uncultured Spirochaetota bacterium. Taxonomy (GTDB): domain Bacteria; phylum Spirochaetota; class B62-G9; order B62-G9; family DRHN01; genus CAZPCG01. The sequence continues at coordinate 1,323 of CAZPCG010000533.1, read as the reverse complement.
GAAAGCTGAAATATTTTCATGGGGAGCGGCGGAAGAGGTAACGGGCTCAAAGCATTTCCTTAACGTCGGAGGGGACACCATAATGGTTGACTGCGGTGCCTTCCAGGGGCACCGGGCTGAAGCTGAAGAAAAAAACAGGGACTGGCAGTTCGATGCAGCCGGCATTCGGGCAATGATACTTACCCATGCGCATTACGATCACTGCGGGCTTGTGCCCCTCTTACCGAAGAAAGGGTTTGGAGGGAACATCTACACCACACCGGCAAGCAGGGACCTTGCAAACCTCATCATGATGGATTCAGCCCATATACAGGCAAAGGACCTCGAATTCTTGCGGAAAAAGGCACTTAAAAGGGGTATCCCCTTCGAAAAAGAACCGCTGTACACCGAGAGGGATGTTATTGAAGCCCTGCAGTTATTCGTTACGGTCTCCTATCATCGCCCTTTTACAATTTATGACGGGATTGAAGCGCAGTTCTACGATGCAGGTCACATCCTTGGCTCTGCTGTAACTATCGTGGAGGTGAAGAGAAACGGGCAAAAACTCCGCGTTTGCTTCAGCGGTGATCTCGGACGAAAAAACCTCCCAATCCTGCGCGACCCCGAGCGCATCCCTTCCATCGATTACATTGTAATAGAAAGCACCTATGGTAACCGCCTCCACGACCCTATCGAAAGGGCCACCGGCGAGCTTGCAGAAATTGTAAGCAGGACAGCAGGCCGGGGAGGCAAGGTCATCATCCCTGCATTTGCGGTCGAGCGGACCCAGGAGCTCGTGTACATACTCCACCTCCTCAACGATCAGGAGCGAATACCAAAAATTCCCGTGTATGTCGACAGCCCCATGGCAGCCAATGCGACCGCCATATTCCGCATCCATCAGGAGTGCTACGATGAGGAGATACGCAAAGCTTTCCTTGACCATCATAAAAACCCCTTCGGGTTCAATGAGCTGACCTATGTGGTGAGCACCGAAGAAAGCAAGCGCTTGAATAACCTCGGTGAGCCTGCGATCATCGTATCAGCCTCCGGCATGTGCGAATCGGGGAGGATACTACACCACCTTGCAAACAATATCGAGAACCCCCGCAATACCATCCTGATCGTCGGTTTTATGGCTCAGAACACCCTTGGGAGAAGGATCCTGGAAAAACAACCCGAGGTGAGGATATTCGGCGATACCTACAGGCTCAATGCAGAGGTAGCAGTGCTTGATACCTTCAGTGCCCATGCTGACCAGAACGATATCTTAAACTACATATCAAGCCTCGATCGAAGTCGATTGAAGGGTATTTTTTTAGTGCACGGCGAGCCCGAAGCGCA
>CAZPCG010000532.1:0-1928 GCA_964584875.1 uncultured Spirochaetota bacterium | reverse complement strand
AGCGTAATATATCCAACCCGCTTTTTTCTGAGGAGTACAGTTTTTCAGTGTAGAGGGTGAAGGAGTAATAGATGCCAAGGGCAATTTCAGGAAAGGTGAAGCACAGGAGAACAAAAAACATTCTGAAAAGCGCAAAGGGGTACAGGGGCGCAAGGAGCAAGCTTTATAGAGTTGCCAGAGAAGCGGTGATGAAATCCGGCCTGTATGCTTACAGGGACAGAAAAGCAAAGAAAAGGGATTTCAGAAAGCTCTGGATCGCAAGAATCAACGCCCGTGCCCGTGCAGCAGGTCTATCCTACAGCGTATTCATGAGCGGTTTAAACAGGGCCGGGGTAATTATAAATCGAAAATTCCTGAGTGAGATCGCTGCACGAGATGATGCTGCATTTGAGAAACTGGCCGAATTGGCCAGTAAGAGAGCCTGACCAGCAAGAGAGCCTGAATAGAAGAACCGCCTTTGTTGATTCATCATAAAAAGCTACCATCGTGAGTAATCACGTCTTTTTTCAGTGTTCCCGGCATGGTACTATGTCATAATTAATGGAGAGAATACCATGGAAGGAGATCAGTTGCGGTTACTGGAGGAGAGGATTAATAAGGCTATAACCTTCATTGAAAACCTCAAATCGAGGGAAAAGGCGCTCATTGAGGAGCGGGAAGGTGTTAAAAGGAGGGTATCATCTCTTGAGGATGCTATCAGAGAAAGGGAGTTGAAGATAGATGCCCTGAAGGAGAACCAGCTCTTCCTCAAAGATAAGATTGAATCCATTCTCTCAAAGCTTGAGAGTCTCGCAAGTCTTGATGCAGAAACAGCTTCTTTTATGACTGAGCAGGAGGAGGCATTGGAGGGGGGCAGGTTTCGGGGGGAAGAAACTGCCCCTGATGAGGGTGCTGATGAAATTGTTGAGGATACTTTACAGGACGAGGAATTTGCTGAAAGTAAGCGCCAGGAAAAACAGGCTGATGAGGCTATGGAAGAGCAGGGAGCGGAAAAAGGAGCTATTATAGTTGATGAGAACATCGTCGATCTGGAGGGAGAGGAAGGGGATAGTGAAATTTCGGAGCTCGAGGATGAGGGGAAGAGGGACACTCGTGCAGAGAGGGAAGAGAGGGGGAAGAGAACTACCTGGGAAAGTGGACTGCATGATAGCGAAAATACACTCTTCGACTCAGAGGAAAGATAAAGTAATATGAATGAAGCAGAGAACTATATCAACTTTGAAATATTGGATGAGAGATTTGCCATAAAATCGAGCGTTTCAAAGGATTATTATCTGTCTCTCGTCAGGTACCTCGAAGCGCGGATCAAAAACATCAGGAAAAAGATACCCAATCTGAGCTATTTGAAAACCGTCATCTTTGCGGCACTTGATATCGTGGATGAGCTCATGAAAGTTAAACAAACCTCCCTTGACGAAGGTGACGTTAAGAGGATCAGTGACCTCTCCGATTCACTTGCCTCGGTTATTGGGGAAGGGCATGAAGGCTCCCCGACGGAAAAACCCGTGCATGGATAGGATGGCAACCGTATATTTTGCCTGCCGACTAACCACCTCCCTGGGGCAATTCTTATTGAACTTTACAGCCACAGCTGGTATATTGGTGAAAGGTACAATTTCGACCTGAATAGATTCAAATTGACAGATAAAGCATTGGGAGGGCCCGTAGCTCAGCCGGTCAGAGCAGCTGACTCATAATCAGCGGGCCGCAGGTTCGAATCCTGCCGGGCCCACACCGGATAAAAGCTAATTCCCCTCATTTTGGGAGAGTTAGCTTTCTTGTTTTATGCCTTGATGCACATATTTCACATAAATCGGATCAGCTGTGTATTATAGGCTTTTGCCGATTCAGTGGTAAGAACTCTTATTTCCATCTTCACCATCTTTCCCACCTGCTTTTGAAGCGCATCCTTCTCTTCCTTTTTTAAG
>CAZPCG010000531.1:0-1929 GCA_964584875.1 uncultured Spirochaetota bacterium | reverse complement strand
TGGTGCGATGCCGAGCGCCCTGAGGCCTCCTTCAAGGAGCCTGAGCCGGTCATGCTCAGACAACACAGGCTTCCATTGCATTCGTTCGGCCGTAAAGCCTCCTCAGATGGTACAGAAGGTTCGTGACATCAGAAGGCTTAACGCCTGGTATTCGAGAGGCCTGGCCGAGGGAGAGTGGCCTGACCCTGCTGAGCTTCTCCTTCGCCTCAGATGAGATGCCGTGGGCGGCAGCAAAATCGACATCCTCAGGTATCCTGATCGCTTCCATGCGCCTGAACTGCCTGATCTTTTCGTTCTGGCGCTCTATGTAGCCGCTGTACTTCACCTCTATCTCGGCAGATCGAAGCACGGATGGCTGAAACGCCCCGAGGGAGGGGTCAACTGCTCCAAGCGTTTCGATGGAAGCACCTCTTCCCTTCAGAAACTGGAAGTAGGTCTTTCCACACCGCTTCCTTGAGCCCAGCAGACGCATCAACTCCCCAAAGGCCTCCCGCCTCTCCCGCGCTCTGGCATAGTCCCTCTCGCTCAGGAGGCCTACCCTCCTGCCATATTCGGCAAGCCTGAGATCGGCATTGTCGTGCCGGAGGTTTAGCCTGTACTCGGCACTGGAAGTAAACAGCCTGTAAGGCTCTTCGGTTCCCTTTGTGACGAGATCGTCTATCAGTACCGCGATGTACGCCTCGGAGCGGTCTAGAATGAGCGGTGGCTGTGCCCTGAGGGCGCAAACTGCGTTGATCCCGGCCAAAAGGCCCTGGGCTGCTGCCTCCTCATAACCGCTCGTGCCGTTTATCTGGCCTGCAAGGTACAGGCCCTTCACCCTCTTGGTTTCCAGGGTTGGCCCGAGCTCCACCGGAGGTACGAAATCGTACTCCACCGCATAACCAGGCTTCATGATCTCGACCTCGCCGAGTCCCTCGATTGTCCGCAAGAATTCCCTCTGAACATCCTCCGGAAGGCTTGTAGATACACCGTTGAGATAAATCTCCTCGGTGTCAAGCCCCTCAGGCTCCACAAATATCTGATGCATTCCCCTATCGGCGAATTTCACTACCTTGCCCTCTATGGAAGGGCAGTAGCGGGGCCCCCTCCCCTTTATCTGCCCTGTAAAGAGGGGAGCTCGGTGGAGGTTTCGGCGTATGATCTCATGGGTCTTATGGTTGGTGTGGGTGATGTAGCAGGGGGCCTGGGGCTTTTCAAGCCGTTCGGTTGAGTATGAAAAGGGGACAGGTGGGTCATCGCCTTCCTGCCTCACCATGACGCCAAAATCGATGCTCCTGCGGTTGACCCTCGGGGGTGTTCCAGTTTTGAACCGCCCAAGTGGAAACCCCAGCCCCAGCATGCTCAGACTCAATCCTTCTGATGCCAGCTCCCCGATTCTACCCCCTTTTGCCGTGTATGTTCCGATGTGCAGAAGGCCCCGGAGGAAGGTCCCGGTGGTGAGGATAACCTTCTTCCCATAGAAGGCATTCCCCCTTGCAGTTCTAACCCCACAGATGATATCCCCCTCGGTGAGCAGCTCCTCGACGATATCCTGTTTTAGCTCGATACCTCCCTGGAGCTCCAGGACGTGCTTCATGTCGAGCTGGTACCCCTTCTTGTCGGCCTGGGCTCGCAGCGCCCATACAGCAGGGCCCTTGTTGGTGTTGAGCATGCGGAACTGTATCCCCTGCCGGTCAATCACCTTTGCCATTTCACCACCCAGGGTATCTATCTCACGCACGAGCTGCCCCTTCGCAAGCCCGCCTATGGCAGGATTGCAGGACATCTGGGCAACTGTGTCGAGGTTGATGGTCAGGAGTAGTGTTCTGCAGCCCATCCTGGCAGTTGCAAGCGCGGCTTCACAGCCGGCATGTCCTGCCCCAACCACAATGATATCAAAGCTATCGGCACACTCCATCGCTCACCCCGCCTTCCACCTGGAACGCGGCC
>CAZPCG010000530.1:0-1934 GCA_964584875.1 uncultured Spirochaetota bacterium | reverse complement strand
AAGGAGAGGAGCTGTGGCATTGAAACACCTGGAAAATCCGATTCAGCAATGACGAGATCGATACGATACCGCTCGAGAGACTCCATGAACGATATGGAATTTTCCGCACAGATTACCCGATATTCATCCGATGCCAGCAATCCAGAGAAATATTTTCCATCCTCAGTACTGTGGAAGGCCAGCAGAATGGTTTTTAATTTTTCATTAACAGAAGTCATTGTCCTTCCTTTCACATCAGATGATATATTTCAAATTTATTATGCAATATTCATTCCTGAATTGCACTAAAATTGTATATATATTAATGGATTTAATTTATGATATTACAGTTAGTTATCAAAACTGCAGCAATCTGCGGGAATACATAATCAAACAAGGGGGTTTTAATTTTTCCGGAAATCGGAAATTATTCCCGAAACCGAACCGCGGTACCAGTGCTGGACGGCTGTAGGCTGGTGAGAGAGAGGTGGGATATTTTTTACTCCAGTCCATATTTCTTTAATTTTTCATACAGGGTTGTTTTTCCTATGCCCAGTATTCGTGCGGCATCCAGCTTGTTTCCGGAGGTTATTGCGAGGACCCTGACTATCGCATCCTTTTCAATTTCCTTCAGCGACTTAACATCTGAGGAAATCCTTTTCTCCTTTCTTTCCTTCGATCGGAGCCTTTTAGGAAGATCAATAGGCCGTATCCAGTCGCTGGACCCCAGTGCTATAGCCTCCTGGATCACGTTTTCTAGCTCGCGAACATTACCAGGCCAGTTGTATGAAAGAAAAAGCTGCATCGCTTCCGGCGAAACTCCCCGAGCAGACCTCTTCTCCGTGTTGTACTTTTTTATAAAATGATCCACAAGGAGAGGTATATCGTCCCTCCTTTCCCTGAGCGGCGGCACCGGGATGGGAATAACGTGAAGTCGGTAAAAAAGATCCTCCCTGAACTTACCCTCGACAACGGCCTTCTCGAGTTCCCTGTTGGTAGCTGCGATGATCCTTGCCTCTATTCTCTCTATCATCGAGCTGCCCACAGGCCGCACTTCCCTCTCCTGGATGGCACGGAGGAGCTTTGCCTGAATATTCAGTGGAATCTCTGTTATCTCATCGAAAAACACGGTCCCCTTTCCTGCAAGTTTAAGAAGCCCAACCCTGGTATATTGAGCATCAGTAAAGGCCCCTTTCTCATGCCCGAAAAGCTCACTTTCAACGATGTTTGGCCCGAGCACACTGCAATCTATTGGTACGAACGGTTCTTCGTTGCGGTCTCCGTAGTAGTGAATTGCCTTCGCAACAAGCTCCTTACCGACACCGCTCTCACCCATGATGAGCACAGTGTTATCGGTATGGCACATCGCCTCAATCCTTTCATACACGGACTGCATGGGCTTCGAACGCCCGATAATCCCAAACTTACCATCACTGCCCTTCTGAGGCAGCGTCCTCCAGGATGCCTGCCAGCTTTCAAGGATGCCCGAGATGATCCTCTTGATCTCGGCAATGGAAGAGGGCTTCGTTATGTAGTCAACTGCACCGAGCTTCATCGCTTCAACTGCAGATTCGATGGACCCGTATCCTGTAATTATGATAACCGGGAGATCCGGCGCCTGCTCCCTGAGATGGAATAGTAAGTCAAGCCCATCCATTTTAGGCATTTTCAGATCAACCAGTGCAAGGACGAAGTGAAGCTTATTCACATGCTCTAAAGCCTCGACGCCATCGCAGGCCAAAACAGGTTCAAGCCCCATTCCAGAGGAAAGCTCCTCAAAAATTTCGCGGAACCTCCTGTCGTCATCCGCTATGAGCACCTTCCCTTTTTCTCTGTTCTCCATCCATAATACCCACAAATCTGGAATCACCCTCACGGCGAGCTGTGACACTGCGATGAAAAAAGAACTCCGATTGAGAAGATTGTCAGCCTTTGTTCATTAACTTATATAAAAA
>CAZPCG010000529.1:0-1941 GCA_964584875.1 uncultured Spirochaetota bacterium | reverse complement strand
GAACATGGCCCTGATGCAACAAGGGTCTCAAATGCAATCCGGTCAGCCCCATCACGCCACATCGCTTCCTCTATTGTACCTGCGAGGTCAAGCTCGCTCATCCCCTCTATCTTCAGGCTCAGTATTTCTTCAAAAGCCACATCTGCGATAGAACCAGCCCTCCTGAGGCAGCTTATCTCATCCGCGGTTTTTTTCATTCTCAGGGATTTCATCACCTTCGACGCAAGCGAAAAACTAGCTCCAGGCAATGCCTCCCGGAGCATGAGGAGGAACATAGCCCACATCCCGTCATCAACAAGCACACCGACCCTTCCCTTTGAAAACTCCTTCAGCGACCCCTCAAGCAACCTGAGCGGGCCCTCTGAATCCTTCCACACGCGGATGTCCTCAAAGGGCGTATCACCTCTGACATGCTGCTCATAGAGCTCTGGAACGAGGAAGGCCGGTTCCCCCTCCCCGGGCACGATAAAGAAAAGCATCCGCTCCCCCGGCTCATCATAGAAGCCGCTTAGATAGCGCATGTTTGAGCTGGGAAAAAGAACCATCAGCTCATGTCCGAGTTCTCCCATCAATTTCTGGGCCTCTGCAACCCTTTTCTTATAGACTTCCATCAAAAGCTCTCCCAACACACCTCGATTTGCTCTAACACCCTCCCCAACCCTTCTCTCAAAGGAGGGGAAGCACTGAAAGCTCACCTGCTCACCTGTATAATCCGAGCCCACTACTTCAGGGCTTCTTTCTTCGAGCCGTAAAAATCCCGATAGAAGCTCATCATCTCGAATACACCCTGATCAATGATAGGCTTTCCATGAACGATCAGGTGAGCAAGGTTTCTTCCGAGCCCCGGACCCAGCATAAAACCCTGCCCGCAGAGCCCGACCGCAAGGTACAGTCCCTCGATCTCCCTTACCCTGTCACATATCGGAAGGCCATCCGGTGTCATTGGATACTGCCCCCTCCACACACGCCGCACAGGAAGGTGCCTTGCCCCGGGCAGAAGGCTGATAAGACGCCGGGCGACAATGGGCAGAAACTCCGAGGTTGGTTCACTGTTGGTTCCAACAAAAAGCTTTTTCGGGGTATAGCAGAAAATGATAGACCCCTCAGCGTTCTGGGCAAAGTAGAAGTTTGCCGTCTTGCCCTCTGGCCCAGGTCGAAGGTCGACGACCAGGGGCCCGAGGAACTCCTCTACCGGTGCAGAGATCCCAGCCTCATGGCTGTCAGGAGTAACAGGGATATCTATCCCGGCAAGTTTTCCCACATCTCTGGCGAATGCTCCTGCCGCATTTACAACCACAGGCGCGTAGTAGCTACCCCTTTCAGTCTGAACCCCGCGCACTCGCTCCTTTTCTATAATGATCCCAACCACCTTCTCACAGAAGTGACAGTGACACCCGTGCTCTTTTGAAAGGCTGTACATCGCATTGTTCGCCCGGAGTGGTGAGACCTGGCCATCCTGAGGAGAAAAGGTGCCTCCGATGAGCGCTTCAGGATTAATTCCCGGCACGACCTCCCTGATTTCATCAGCATCAAGCCAATCGATTTTCAACCCGTAGGATTTTTGCACCGGAAGAAGTGCCTTGAGCACCTTTTCTTCCTGCTCCCTGTAAACAGGAAAGCAGTACCCTCCCCTCTTCCATCCGATATCATGCCCGTAGGTATCCTTCCACTCGCTGAATATGCGAAGGCTCTCCAGGCAGATGCCTATTTTTGCAGGATCAGAGTGCGTCGCCCTGACACCTCCGATCGCCGCCTTGTTCTGACCCTGTCCTGCAGAATAATTCACATCCAGAACCAGAACCTTCAGACCCTCCAGGGTCAGGAAGAGCGCTGCAGGAACGCCAACGCTCCCGGCACCTATGATTATTGCATCAAAACTCCTATTCATATACGCACACCGGCAAACACCCCCAGAGGAACCTCCATCTCAGGGGGTCGTGT
>CAZPCG010000528.1:0-1946 GCA_964584875.1 uncultured Spirochaetota bacterium | reverse complement strand
TGTAGCCGTTGCTTTGTGCAATAGATTTGATATTCCTGCTCTACCTATCCTGATAGGAATTTCAATAATTGCGACCATCCCTTCCATGTCCCCCGTTGCCTCTCCTGTGAACGCTATGGCTTTTGGAGGAATAAAAGGGGTGAGCCTGAAAAGGATGATGATGGTGGGATTTATAATGGATATAATCGCCGTTGTACTGGTAAATATTTGGGTACTTTTCTATCTTCCATGGTATTATGGGATCCGTATATAAAACATTTGTGTTAATACCATCCCGGCCGTTCCGATTAAACAGAGGGGAAAGGACTTATCCCAGTTTGAGGCAACATTCTAAATCCAGCGCACCGAATTAATTCATTGATTATGATTTCTGCAAACCCGAAGATCCTCACTCTTGCACTCTTTCTGGCTACCTATATACTGATAATACTTTTTTATCAGAGGAAGATGATTATCGTATGGGTAGCTTCCTTTTTGCTTCTTGGGCTGAAGCTCCTTACGCCGTGGCAGGCCTTTGAGGCTATAGACTGGAACGTCATCCTCCTCTACTTCGGCATGCTCCTCGTAAGCGAGGTTTTCCTCTTTTCAAAGATGCCCGATTACCTTGCCACGCATTTTGCGGGGAGAGCAAAGACTGCAGGCGTCGCCATGGTGCTTATTTGTCTGTTCACGGGATTCCTCTCCATCGCACTTGAGAATGTTGCCGTTGTTCTCCTTGTTGCACCTATTGCCCTTTCCATCTCCAGGAAATGTGAGATAAATCCCATCCCGCTTATCACAGGAATGGCCGTGAGCTCCAACCTTCAGGGCGCGGCAACTCTCATCGGTGACCCTCCGAGCATGCTCCTTGCAGGATTTGCAAAGATGACCTTCAATGACTTTTTTTTCATCGACGGGAAGCCTGCCATCTTTTTTGGTATCCAGATTGGTGCCGGCGTATCCGCGCTTGTTCTTTTAGTCCTGTTCAGGCGATACAACACGAGGATCCCTCCCCTCGAGAGCGAACAATACCTTTCACTGGTACCTTCGGGCATCGTAATTCTCCTCATAACCTCCCTGGTAGTAAGCTCGTCCTTTTACCATACGCTTCCGTACATGACCGGTCTCCTCTGCCTTGTGTTTGGAGTTATCAGTTTCATCTGGTATCTCTGTTACAACAGGGCAAAAGGGCTTTCCAGGTTACTCTCCAACCTGGACTGGCAGACAGGGATTTTTCTCATTGGGATTTTCATTCTCGTTAAAAGCCTCTCGGCAAACCGTCTCATGGAAGATGCCGCTCACTATATTTTAAGGATTTCGGGGAAAAACCCCTTCACCGTCTACATGCTCATCGTATGGATATCAGTCTTGCTCAGCGCATTTATCGATAATGTGCCATTTCTTGCGGCAATGCTCCCTGTTCTCCAGATCATCACCATGCGGATTGAAATTTCCCCCTATCTACTCTACTTCGGCCTCCTCATCGGAGCAAGCATCGGCGGCAATATAACACCCATAGGGGCTTCGGCAAATATCGTTGCAACTGGTATTTTGCGGAAGCAGGGCTACCAGCTACAATTTTTTGATTTTGTAAAGCTGGGACTTCCTTTTACCCTCGCATCGGTTTCAGCAAGCAGTCTCTTCATATGGCTGGTATTCAGGTAACGCAGAGCTGGACATCAAATTAACAAAATTGATTGTCTCATGAATAGGATTGAAAAAAACTTACATGACACATAGAAAGGAGATCGGATATATATTCTTCTCATCAACTCAGTTTCAGGTAGTTTCCAATATCTGCAAGAAATCGTTGACGTTTGATAACACCTATCGATACAGGAAGCATGCCACCCGGTGCCCCGGGCTCTTTTCCTTCAGCAGCGGTTCTTCCCTGTCACAGATCTCCATCCTGCAGGGCCTCGAGGGGGCCATGTCTGGTTGGAAAGACGACCTCAAGGTCCCGTATC
>CAZPCG010000527.1:0-1951 GCA_964584875.1 uncultured Spirochaetota bacterium | reverse complement strand
CCGATGAAGGAAAGCTCTATGTCCTCAAGGCCCATGCCGGCACTCCTCAGCAGGAGCTGAAGGCCGATGTAGTTTGAGCCGTAGGGCCCCGGCGTGCCCACCTTTTTCCCTGCTAGGGACCTCACATCCCTTATTCCCTTTTCAGCCAGGGATACTATTCCCACGGGATACTTCACGTACATGGTGTACACAACCCGCACGGGGATACCCCTGTCACGTGCGATAATCACCTGGTCGCCGTCCGAAACACCGAAATCCACAACCCCCATCGCCACAAGCGACATGATGTCCGTTGCAAGCCCGTAATCGAAGGTGACCTCCAGGCCCTCCTCCTTGAAATACCCCATCTCCTTTGCAACGTAGTAGGGGGCAAACTGCACGTTCGGGATGTATCCCATAGCTATCTTGATGCTCTCTGCTCCCCTGATGGGAATCGCTCCAATAAGCACCGTCAAAAACAGTGCAATCCAGAACCCCTGCTTCTTCATACACAACTCCTTTCCGTCTATTATTCTACCCTAAGGTGCTTCCCGAAAGTGAGGTACTCTATCAGAGACATTATGAGATAGAACAGTATGCCAAGCAGACCAAGAAGTATGATGCTCACAAAAACAAGAGGCGTGTCAAAGCTCGCTCGAGACATGTTCACCAGGGCACCGAGACCTTTCGATGCGCCGAGGAACTCTCCCACGACTGCGCCGATAACCGAAAATGTTATACCCACCTTCAACCCACCAAAGATAACCGGGAGTGCTGAAGGAAGCTCAAACTTAAAGAAGGTTTTGAATGGTCCAGCGTCGAGCGCCTTCATAAGCTCCATGGTCTCCCTGTCGGCCGAGCGGATTCCCACAATGCTGCTGATGAGAATGGGGAAGAAGATGATGAGCGCTGCAATGAGTACCTTCGTGTTCATACCGAAGCCGAACCATATGATGAGCAGGGGCGCCAGAGCAACGATGGGAATTGCCTGCATTGCCACGATGTACGGAGAGAGCAGTCTCTCGATGGTTACATACTTTGCAAGAACATACCCGATGAGAAAGGCTGCAAGTGAGCCGAACGTGAATCCTGCAAGGCTCTCAAAGGCTGTAACCAGAACATTCTTCAGAATAAGCCCTTCGCCCAGGGCGGCCACAAACCTCTGCATCACGGTTCCCGGCAGGGGGAGTATGAACTCCGGCAGGCCGGTAAGCCTTGCAACCATTCCCCAGATTACAATGGCCATGGCAATCCCGAGGGGTATGAGAACGTACTCATAGTGCCTCATCAGGCGTTTGAAGAGGCCTGGCTTCTCCCTTTGCTTCAGCTCACTCCGGGCGTCGGTACGAAGCTCCTTCGTCCAGATAGACTTTATCCTCTTGCGTATATCAACGACGGTTTTTGTGATATAATCCGATGAAAATATATTCTGCCTCGATCCCTTCTCCCCTGCAGCCACACCGATGATCTCCTGAATCCTCCCGGGAGATTTCGATAAAATTACTATTCTGGTCGAAAGAAGAACCGCCTCGGAGATGCTGTGGGTTACGAAGACAATGGTTTTTTTCGTTTCTTTCCACAGATCGAGGAGCAGGAGGTTAAGCCGCTCCCTCGTTATTGAGTCGAGGGCCCCGAAGGGCTCATCGAGGAGTAGAATAGGGGGGTCGAGGATAAGCGCCCGGGCTATTGCAACGCGCTGCTGCATTCCCCCCGAAAGCTCGCTCGGATACATCGATTCCGTCCCACTGAGACCCATCATCCGGGTCAGATCTCGCGCCCTCTGAACATCCTGATGCGTAACCTCCCCCCGCACCACTTCAACGGGGAGGAGTATGTTGCGAAGCACATCTCTCCAGGGTAGGAGTATGGGTTTCTGAAACACATTGCCCGTGTCCCTCCTCAGGTTGTGGACGGCCTCACCGTTGATGAGCACTCTTCCAGTAGTAGGGCTCTGAATACCCGAAATAAGCTT
>CAZPCG010000526.1:0-1955 GCA_964584875.1 uncultured Spirochaetota bacterium | reverse complement strand
AGGGTCTTGCGGCTGAACTTTGAACTCCACCGATGAGCCCCTCCTCATTGAAACGAGAACGAGCCGCCTGACCCGCTCCTTAACCACTTCTTCCTGCTCGAGGAGGTCCACATCCCCCGGTGAATTAAGTACGTACCAGTTTCCAGGCAGAGGGCAGGATGCCTGCCAGCGGTTGAAGTGGCCCCGAAGGCCATGCCTGCGGCCGCTGTACCGGGGAATCTCCGCCACTTTAAAGCCGTTTTCAATTCCTCTTCGCAGCACATTGAATGTATCGTTTGACACAAGACCCTGCCACAAAAGCTCCCACAGTTTCTCAGCAAGCTCCCTCACACCAATGCCAGAGTATTTGTGAAGATCCCAGAAGCTGTAGCGTCCCCTTCTATCAGGAAAGATACGGTCTATTTCATCCACCATTTCCCGCCGCAGCTCAAGGAAAATCTCCCCCTCCTGCTTGAGGAAAAAGGCGATTTTTCCCCGGCCGCAGCCAGCCCAGTTAAGTGAGCTTCCCTGAACAAGTGCATCAAGCCAATCTTCCTCATAGGAGGAGAGGCGCATAGGGAGGACCTCGGATTCCAGGACATCGCCATTGAAGGGGTAACCAAAGAGCCTGTCAAGAACCTCCTGAAGCTTCCTCTTCCCATCACGATGGTCTTTTGATCCCTCTCCATGAAGCCCCGGTGCCTCATACACGTAATCCCCCTGGAAACTGACCATTCCCAATGTGGCTCTATGCCCCATCTCACCTGTCGATACTCCGATTGCTCCACACTCCCTGCTTGCTGCATCATCCCCTGCACACTGGAACCTCAACAGCCCCTGATGGAAAGCCAAGAAAAGAGGCAGATAGCTCACATCAAGTGCACTGAAGGCAGGGCGAAGTTCCATCCTCTGCAGCCGCAGCAGCCTTTCGAGGTTTTCCGCATCGCAAATCTCCGGGCCTTCAGCTAAATCGGTGATGCGGTCAAAAACGACCCGTTCCCTGATTAAAAGGGACTCGACGATTCTCTGAGACCGCTCAGGGTCAATTCCAAAAACCTCTTCGAGGAAACCTCTTTTGATCGGACCGTAGTAGCGAATCCACTCTTCTATGATGATGCCCATGGGATCATCCAGATCGTCTTTTCCATTACGAATATATAGCGCCTTTAAGATACGGATGAGGGTTTCGAAGGTTGCAACAACCCTGCGCCCTGCTCCTGGGAGCTTGCAGAGGACAAGCCTGTCGGAAAGCGATGCAAGCAGGGCGGAAGAATCTACTAGATGGTCGCGCACCATAGCATCCAATAGCTGTTCCCACTCATTATCAGGAATCACAACCCTCTCCCCGACCCAGTTAAGGAGCTCGGCATAAGCCCGTGGGGAGTATCCAGGGGCCACCCTCTGAAGCCTTGAGGTGAACTCCCTCACACTTTCTGCAGGGAGGCGAGGTCTCAGCTCGGATGAAAACACAAGCTCCGAAAACAGATCTCCCCCAAGCCTCGAGGTTTCAGGCTTCTCAGGGGTGTCATCGCCGTAGATATGTGTTCCCGTGTACTGTCCTACTACCCCTGCTGCAAAGGGGGATGGAAAATCCGAATAGCCCGGCACCGAGCTGAGTAGCTTCTTGGACCTGAGGCGGTTCAGGCTCCAGAGGAAGGCTGCAAGGGTCTTTCCGGTCCCTGTCGGCGCAATAATGAGGATATGCCCGCCCCTCACAATCTCAGGCCATGCCTTCGCCTGAATATATGTCGGCTTTCCATATTTATTAACGAACCACCGCTGAAGGAGCGGGTGGAACCACGAAAGGGTAATTATCATACTATTAATCTCTCTCGTTTCTAATCCCATTCACGGTATGCCAAGAGATACATCTCCCAGACCGTAGTACGCCCACTCAATTATTACCTCCTGCATATCCAGAATCCTTGTGGTGCTCATGCCGAAAGGCGGGTCAGTTACAATTTGCTCGAGGGGCA
>CAZPCG010000525.1:0-1960 GCA_964584875.1 uncultured Spirochaetota bacterium | reverse complement strand
CCACTTCAGGGAGAGAATGCCCTCCTTGTCCAGCTCCACCCGGGTCCCGAACCTCCTTCCCTCCCTGTTCAGGATGTCCCTCAACCACTCCGCATCCTCCTGTGAAGCCCGGTTCACCCTGAAGCGCATCATCTGGGTGGGGACCATCCGCAGGTGAACGAGCTTCCCGGTGGAGGGGTCAACGCCCGCAAAGTACATCAGGCTGAGATCACCCCGGAAGTGCTCGTAGCCGCTTATCCCCTCGTAGTCGTTGATGAAGTCGCCTGAACCGTAGAGGATAAGCCTTCCCCGGTATACCTCAATCCCCTTCACGTGGTGAGAGGAGTGCCCGTGGATGATGTCAACACCAGCACTGTCGATCAGCCTGTGGGCGAATGCCCTGTGGGCGTCGGGAACCTGGTAGCCCCAGTTGCCTCCCCAGTGGATGGAGGCCACCACGATATCCCCCCGATTCTTAACCGCTCCGACCAATTCCCTGATACGCTCCACCTCTTCCTCTGAAAAATCCTCAATCATGTTTACCCCAGGCCTGCTCTCCGAGGCCGCCCAGCTCGGGTGTATTCCGCTGGTCAGAGATCCGAAGGAGAAGGCGATTACCCTCCCCTTCCCCTCCACTACCATCACTGCAGGGGCCTGGGCCTCCTTCAGGTCCCGCCCCGCACCGGCGTGTTTGACCCCCGCTCTCCTCAGTGTCTCAAGTGTCTCCATGAGTCCTTCATATCCCCAGTCAAGGATGTGGTTGTTGCCAAGAGAGCAGAAATCGATTCCTGCCGCCGTGATTACGGGGATATTCTCGGGGTTCATCCTGTAGTTGATCCCCTTACCCTTCCAGTAGTCATTGCTCCTGGTGACTGTCGTCTCCAGGTTAATGACCCTCAGGTCCGGCGTCATCCGCTTGAGCACCCCGAGGGCGTCTCCCCAAATGTAGGAGAAATCAACCGGTACCGGGATTGGGCCGTTCGCCTGCTCTGCAAGCTCCAGGTACCCCCGTGCACTCTTCATGTAGGACTCGTAGATCGCCGGATTACCGGGATGGGGCAGCGCCTGGTCGATACCCCTCCCCAGCATGACATCACCACACAGGAACAGTGCAATGATGAGAGACATAGCAGCTCCTTCTTTAAGAAACGGATCAACCATGATTTCGCAAATTACGTACTATTAATGACCAAGATATCGCTAAAAGAATAGTAAAATTAGTTAATATTCTTCCGGGTAATCCGTACCTCTATGAAATCTTCGATTAATCTTTTTTTCTCTTTGAGATATACTATTTAAAGTATTCTGATCTGTTTATATGCTATGCGAACATGGTGTAAAATATCTATACTGAAATAGCATTTGGTGGCTTTATGGCTCATAAAAAATAAAATCCAATCAGGAGTGCAATCATGAAAATAAATGTAAGCGCGCATGTTTTCTGTCTTGGGGCGTATCCTGAGCGTTACGTACCGGGTGGGTACTACGATGAGATGAGCATTGACGAGATGCTTGAGGTCTTCGCAAAAACAGAGGGGCTTGAGGGTGTTTTCGAGATGTATCCACCCTCACTTATGCCGAAAGACCCTGTCAGGTTGCAGAAGAAGCTCTCAGATTACGGTTTGAAGGTCGCCGATGTTCTTGTCGAAAGCTGGAGTGATAGAAAATGGAAACAGGGTGCCTACAGTACCACCGAAGTAAAGGTCAGGAAGGAGTCAATCAGGATCTTCAAGGAGGGAATCGACTTTGCAAAAGCGCTACAAGCGGAATCCGTTCTTCTCTGGCCAGCCCACGACGGGTTTGACTATCCCTTCCAGGCGAACTACTACGATGGCTGGAAATACCTGGTTGAAACCCTTCAGGAGCTGGGGGAGTACGACAGGAGTGTGAAAATCGCCATTGAGGCAAAGAGCAAGGACCCCCGTCAGAGACAGTACGTAAGCAATACGGGAAAGGCGATGATGCTTTTAAACGAGGTGGG
>CAZPCG010000524.1:0-1977 GCA_964584875.1 uncultured Spirochaetota bacterium | reverse complement strand
GCTCCTGAGGCCGGGAAGGATGCGGCCTGTCCGGGGACAGCCCCTCAGCTCAACGTAGTCCAGCTTTCGTGCAACCATGGGTAAGAATTGTTCGCTTACCTTCTCATGCACAAGCAGGGTCTCAAGGGCGTTGCAGGTTGCAGGCCTCTGAACCTTCGCGTTATGCACCACCTCGAGGGCCATCTCGAGGTCCGCATCTTCATCGACAAATAGATGGCATACTCCCCGATAGTGCTTTATGACAGGAACTTTTGCTTCGCTCACCACCCTCCTGATGAGCTCCTCCCCGCCGCGGGGGATAACCAGGTCTATGTAGCTTGACTGCTTCACAAGCCAGCTCACGCCCTCATGCTCCCGCTTCTCGACAAGCTGTACACCATTCACCGGAGCGCCATTCTCCTCCAGCGCCCTCCGCATGACGGCCGTAAGGGCCCTGTTGCTCTCAAGTGCATCGCTTCCACCCCTCAGAACCACTGCGTTTCCTGATTTCAGACAGAGGGAAGCTGCATCTATCGTGACGTTGGGCCGGGATTCGTATATCATTGCCACCACGCCGATGGGGACCCGCACCTTCTCCAAAAGGAACCCCTGGGGGCGCCTTACACCAACCAGCTCACCAACCGGATCTTCCAGAGCGATGATTTCACGGAGTGAACCAATCATGTCCTCTATTCTTTTATCCGTAAGGAGGAGCCTGTCGAGAAAGGCGGAGGATAGCCCCGACTCCCTTCCCCTCTCATAATCCTTTCTGTTTGCCTCGATAACCCCTTCCCTCTCCCTGTCGAGGAGGTCAGCGGCAGTTTCAAGTACCCTGTTTTTTACATCCGCCTTAATTGATCGAAGGAGGACCGACGCCTCTTTCGCCTTCCTGGAAATGTCCTCTATGTAATGCTGAATATCCATCCTTCCCCCCAGCAACGGATTAACTATTTCACTGAAAATACACGGGAGAGTCAAACTATGCGAGGATCACCATGTTGTCCCGGTGAACGACCTCATCGAAGTACGTCGAGGTCCCAAGCACCTGTGGGATTTGCCTCGTGTTCAGCCCCTTGATGAGCCTGAGCTCATCGCTTGAGAAGTTGCTTAACCCACGTGCAATCTCCCTGCGGTCCTCGTTCTGGATCGATATGTTGCTGCCGATTTTGAAACTTCCAGTTACCTCCTTCACCCCTGCGGGAAGGAGCGACTTTTTCTCGACTACTATAGCTCGCTCACCCCCCCTATCTATAACAACCACACCACCCACTTTCGGGTTGAAGGCGATCCATTTCTTCCTGCCCCTTATCTTCCTCTCTGACGGGACGAAGAAGGTCCCAATTTCTCTGCCTTCAAAAAGGGCCTCAAGGTCGATTGTTTTCCCATTCGCAATGATCACGCCAACCCCACTCTTTGTGGCAATTTCAGCCGCCTTCAGCTTCGAGGCCATGCCGCCGGAGGAAAAAATCGAGCCCTTACCGCCCGCCCCATCCCGTATTTCTCCTGTGATCCGATGTATCTCCCTGATAATCTTCACCCCTGCAGCATCCTTCGGATCTCTGTCGTACACGCCTTCTGTATCGGTCAGGATGAGGAGGAGATCGGCATCGATCATGTTCGAAAGATGGGCAGCCAGTATATCGTTGTCCCCAAAGCGTATCTCAGAAAATGAGACCGTGTCGTTCTCATTCACGATGGGAATAGCTCCCACATCCCAGAGAGCGAAGATGGTGTTCCGGATGTTCAGGTACCGCCGTCTGCTCTGAATATCCTCCTGGGTCAGTAGTATCTGCGCCGTCTCATGCCTGCTTGTGGCAAACTCCGTTTCGTAGGCGTGCATCAGCCTGCTCTGCCCAAGAGCTGCAGCCGCCTGCAGGAGGTCCATCTCCTCCGGTCGCGACGCAAGCCCCATCCTGCTCAGCCCGAGGGCAATGGCGCCTGAACTCACAATGATGAACTCCCTGCTTTGGCCAATCGTCCTTGATACCTGCTGGACGA
>CAZPCG010000523.1:0-1986 GCA_964584875.1 uncultured Spirochaetota bacterium | reverse complement strand
GTGTTATCCTGGATGGAGCTGAGCGTATGAATGATGAGGCATCGAACTCCTTTCTGAAGATTTCAGAGGATACGCCCCCTCATGGAATTATCATTCTCACCTCAGTGCAACCTCTGCAGATAAAGGAAACCATTCGCTCACGCTGCAGGGGATACAGGTTCATAAGACTTACCGAAGAGGCGGTGCAAAGCATTTGTCAGGAGCGGTTTCATGATACAGGGAAGGGCATCTCAAGCGGCCTTTTCGATGCCGAGACCGTGGAGAAATATTTTCAAACGATTGCTGGCCGCAGGGGTGATCCATACTCGATGATAGAGGTTGTTCAGGACATTGTGGCACATGAGCATGGGGTTGATTTTCTTGATTTCGTGGCAAACTCATTGAGAGGGAGATATAGTTATCTTGCAGTGTACACCATGGAGCAGGTCCAGGAACTTGAGGAGTTGTACAGGCAGCTTGAGTTCACGAAGAGAGCGGTGCTTTATCATCACGTCAATGCTGAAACGGCTCTTTTTGATTTTATATTGAATAATTATGGAAAGATTTTACATTATATTGAAGGAGTCTCATCTGTGAACTAAAAGGAGAACGGTTGAGTATCATGCAGAGTTCGGGATTTATACAGAAAGTATTTAATAAAATCGATAAAATTGATCGTGATAAGATAAAGAAGATACTGGGCGAGCTCTCAACGGAAAAGGAGCTGTACAAGCTCGTTTTTGACTCCATGATTGAAGGCGTCATAGTCACGAACAGAGACAATAAAGTCATACTGGTCAACAGAAACATGGAGGATTTCCTTTCGATTCCTGCCACAAGGTTGTACTCACAGGAGATTTCAAACTGCAATTTCGATCCGGAAATCAAAGAGGTCCTGGAAGATGCCCTCGAGCAGAACCAGAAGGTGGTCGACAAGGAGATACAACTGGGCAGGACAGATAAAACCTTCATACTGAATATCGTCCCCCTTCTTGGTAACGGAGAAACAGAGGGTCATGTCATCATCCTGATGGATATTACCGAGAAGAAGATGAGGGAAATTCAGCTCAGGCAGGCTGAAAGCCTGGCTGCCCTTACAACCCTCACTGCGGGGGTAGCCCATGAGATAAAAAACCCCCTGGCATCGATTGATATCCACATCCAGCTTCTGAACAAGGAGATAGCTAAGCTTGACAACTCGAGCTCGAAGAATATGAGGAACCTCATCGTTATAGTGAAGGAGGAGATTGAGAGGCTCAATTCCATCGTGCAGGACTTTCTCTTCGCCGTGCGACCGATGAACATGAACCTCAGCATGGAGAACGTCAACGATATTGTGAAGGAGCTTACCCAATTTCTACAGTACGAGCTCATGGAAGCCGATATAGAAGTCGTGCTCGAGCTCGACGAGGCACTGCCGCCTGTTATGGTCGACCCCAAGTACTTCAAACAGGCCCTGCTCAACATCATAAAAAATGCGGTGGAGGCGATCTCTGAAGGCGGTGAAATCAGGATCAGGACAGAGCCGAACACCGATGGCGACGTGGTAATCCACGTCATGGACAATGGTGAGGGCATACCGGAGAACATAATGGGGAAGATATATGAGCCCTACTTTACTACGAGGAAGTTCGGAACGGGTCTTGGACTCGTCATAGTATACAAGATCATCAAGGAGCTTGGAGGGGATATTCAGGTGAGGAGCAGGGTAGGCGAGGGCACGAAATTCTCGGTTACCCTCCCGGTGTTTCAAAAGAAGAAGAGACTCCTGACCTATGAGGAAGTCGATGAAAGCCAAGTTGTTAATCGTCGATGATGAGAAACATATACGTGAGGGACTTGAGAAGGCGCTCTCTCTGGATGGGTACGAAGTGGACCTCGCCTCTGATGGAGGGGAGGCTCTGGAGAAGATTGATGAGGGGGATATAGATCTCGTCATTACAGACCTGAAGATGCCCAAGCTCTCAGGCGATGAGCTCATGAAGGAGGCGCTGGAGCGGTTCCCCT
>CAZPCG010000522.1:0-2002 GCA_964584875.1 uncultured Spirochaetota bacterium | reverse complement strand
CATCACCTTCATCGGTTGTGGAGTGGGTTATGACAACCTTCACCTTTGGGTTCTTGAGCCTGCTCACCACCTCGATTGTGTGCTCAATGCCCTTTCGAGCCACAACCCTCGTGGGCTGAAGGATGAAGAAGTCGTCCTTTGACACCCCGAAGGCCTCCCGCAGATCTGCATTGTAGTGATTGATGCGGGGTGGTTCCTTCTTAAAGTCAAGCACGTTGGGGATGACAACCGGTGAAAGCCCTGTACGGTAGCTCAGCTCCCGGTCAGCCTGTGTCTGGATGACGACGTGCTGGATGGAGGGGAGGGAGGGTGGAAAGGCGGTATTGAGGATGTCCTGCACCGCATTTACGTAGAACCTCGGCCTCTCCCAGTAGAAATCGTGGTGATGCGCAATTGTGGGTATGCCCGTCTCAGCGATGAGCTCAGTAAGCGCAAGCCCGAGGGGCAGGTTCATCGGCAAAGAGAGGCAGTTTTCAGCGATGATTATGTCGATGCCGAACCTGTTGAGAAAACGGTACAACGCTCCCTTGAGCTTCCGGCGCAGGGCATGGATTTCGCCTGTGACTTCCGAAGTCCTCTTGTAGACCTTGAAGCACCTCTCCTGAATTCCCAGAATCTTGGGATGATCGAAGAAGGCTTCAGGGAGAACCATGCTCCTCTTCGGGTCCCTGTCGCACATTCCTGCAAAGTAGTAGTCCTTATATCCCATTTTTTTCAGAACTGAGGCCCACTTTTCAGTTTCAAGGGACACTCCATCGTTACCGTGGAACCGGGTCGATATAAAACCGATCTTCTCTATCTTCCCTGTGCCGTTGTTTACCTTCTTTCTCTGAAAGATCATAGCTCCCTCACATTACATCCCATTCACCTGTTACAGGTCCCGGCGGATGCTCTCGGAAAGCATACCATTCCCCGCCTATATTAAATATTCGGTCAGCTCCTTCAAATCTGTAACCGTTATATCAGGGATGACCCCAGCGCATTGTGGATCATCCCTCCTGAGCCTGAGCGACCTTTTGTCCCCGGCAAAGAGCGCCGTACAAAACCCTGCAGTACTTGCGGGATAGATGTCGTTGAGCATGTCATTTCCCACGTAAAGCGCCTGTTCAGGAGCAATGTTCAGCCTGGAGAGCCCAAGCTTTGCCCTGCAGTAGAGAAAGGGAGAGGGCTTTGCGTGCTCATATTTGAAAGAATATAACAGAAGGTCTTCGAAAAAGCCAAACCCCCTGAGGGATGAACCCATCAGCGCTGGAAAAAGCAGTGGTGAAAAGAACTGTGCATTTGAAATAATCCCCAGCTTTATCCCCTTCCCTTTCAGATACCGGAGGAGATCACGAGCAGCGGGCATGGGCCACACAGGGTTAAACAGCGACTCAAACTCAACGGCAAACTCCCTGGCTCTGGCTATACTGCCTGTGCCCAGCACCTTCATCCACACCTTCTCAACCTGCACCTCCGGGTAGTCAACACCGAGGCGTCTGAGGAAAGCATGCCGGCTTTTTATCTCATCGAAGTAGCCTTGAAGAATGGTTACGTGATTGGAGAGTATCCCGTAGCGTTTTAAAAGAGTCCCAAACCGCTCCTCATCAATCCTCTCCTTTGAACAGGAAACATCCCCTGAACCGGAAATAAAGAGAGTCCCGTACAGGTCGAAAAAAACCACCCTTATGGAGGGCTTCTTTGACCCGGCTCTCATTGTCCCTGCAGGGATCGGTTTCAGAGGGACAGCGTGCCTTTTTATGATCTGGATGTACAGGTTATCAGGCTCCATAGGATGCATCGCAAAGAAGCAGATGGTTTCTTTCGGGGGAGTTGAATAATCTAATGAGGGTGCTCTTGTCAATCCTGTGCAAAGGAGAGGTGCTCATCACCTTTGCATAGACCTCCAGGAGAAGCTCCCCGATTCGCTCAAGAGAGTAATGCTCCTCAACAACGCTTCGATTCCCCTCAATGACACCGGAGGAGATTGCAGAAGATGTGGCCTCTTCGAGGAAGGGGTTTA
>CAZPCG010000521.1:0-2007 GCA_964584875.1 uncultured Spirochaetota bacterium | reverse complement strand
GCATCCTTCCCGGCTGAAACTGCCTCATATGCCGCGATCTGGTGGGTGTACAGCCTCTCAATGCCGGATTCCCGAAGGTACTTCCTCAAGGCAGGGTGAAGATCCCGGGGTATTGGGCTGTAGCGTGCCTCAGAGCCTTTTCTTATGCCCCAGTAGGTAACGTTCTTCATGAACGAAGCATCGCGCTTCAGATATTCCAGAAAGTGCTCAAGCTGCACGCCATAACCCCATCCCATATATCATTTAACAATCAGTCCTGTGCCACAGCTTCTTTAATTTGTTTACTTACCCGATCTTTTGTATATGGTTATAATTGGAACCTCTTTGGAAGATCGTGGTACGAAGTGTCAGGGCGCTGTCATACTCTCGGTTCTCAAGGGTAAAGTATAAAACCAATTGAGCGCTTTGGAAAGAGATCTTTACCTGAGGTCATCAATCTCTGTGAATCCCCCCGGAGCTCTTCTCTCCTCACCCCGTCGAAAATCCCGACAGGTTGCTTATTTTTCAATCAGGATTTCGCCCAGCCTCCTTATCCTGGAAGCCTACGGGAAGGGCAGGAAGCCATACCCTGAAAACTGTGGGCCCCCCCGCACTGCTCTCGACGCTAACGGTACCTGAGCAGAGCTCTACCGCCCTTTTCACCACTACGAGCCCAAGCCCCCTTCCCTCACTTCCCGAAAGCCCCGAACTCCTTCCCCTGTAGAAGGGCTCCCAGATGCGTTCCGTCTCTTCTGCGGCGATGCCAGGACCGCTGTTCTTAATGGACACCGTGTAGCCACCGCCATTCCCATTGAGCTCAACAGCAACCGGGCTTCCAGGGGGAGAGTACTTCAGAGCATTGTCAATGAGGTTATGGAACGACTTTCGAACAAGCACTCCCTTAGCACCTACCATTGCCCGGGGCAGGTTGCTGTGGAACTTTATGTTTTGAGCACCGAACCCCCCGATGACTTCGGTAACAGCTTCCACGAGGTCCAGAGGCCTTTCTACTCTCTCATCCCCCTCATAGTCAAGCCGTGACAGCTCCAGCACCCGCTCCACAAGATCATCGATGTCTCGAATCTCGCTCTTGATTATTTCATCCCCCTTCTCCCTGTTCTTCAACTCAAGGGCGATGTTTATGCGGGCCAGGGGTGTCCGAAGCTCATGACTGATGAAGTGCAGAAGCTCACGCTGGTTTGAGAGCATTCTGCTGACCTTTTCTGTCATATCATTGAAAGCCATGGCCACCTTCCCGAAATCATCGCGCCTGCTGTAGCGAATTCTGTAGTTAAGTTTCCCATCACTAACCCTCTCAGCGGCCTCGATGATCATGTCGAGGGGCCTGAGGGTTTTGCGGACAGCAAGAAAAAGCACAAGCCCGATGAGCACACCAATGAATGCGAAGAAGTAGAAGGGGAGAGGAGGGCGTTTTCCGGGAAAATGCATGGGTAAAAAAATCGTGAGATTCCTGTTCCCTGCAACACGAACATCCATCCTGAACATCCTGCCCATCATGTCCCCCATCCTGCGCATCGTCCCGGTCCTGTCCATCATCCCCCCGCCCATCATCCCTCTGCCGGTGCTTGGAACATCACCGTGATATTCCGGGGGCATGGCAAATGGCACACCTCGCTTCTCGATAACCCAGATTATCCTATCACCCTCCCGGTAAAGTATGGACATGTCGAAGGACTGAGCCAGTATTTTTGCTTTGATCCTGGATGGAGGCTCACCGAGGTAGTCTGCAATGAGCTGTGCTGCATCCTCTCTCCTCCCGAATCGCAGGTAGTACCCGATGTTCCTCACTTCGTTCCTGAAATAGAGCCACAGCACTGCCGTAATCAGTAGGAATCCCACAAGGAGCAGGGAAACGACCCTCAGGAGAAGCGCAGAGCGGTAGGACATCCTATTTTTCAGTCTTCTTTTTCGCAATGAACATGTACCCCTCTCCCCAGATCGTTCTTATGATTCTGGGGTTCTGTGGATCATCGGCGAGCTTTTTCCTCAACCTGCTGACAAGAACGT
>CAZPCG010000520.1:0-2013 GCA_964584875.1 uncultured Spirochaetota bacterium | reverse complement strand
CGTTTGCCTTCTGCCAGCGGATCAGGGCTCGGGCCTTTCTCACCTCTTTCACCTGTTTCTGCGGGGCAGTTTTATCACCAGCAGGCTGTTTTATACCCTGCCCGGCCTCTTTTTGCCGATGCTCTGCTTCTGCCATGATTCTCCTTTCCCCTGCCTCTTGTGGCTGTTCAGGATTATGCGGAGCCCGTAAGACAGCAAAACGATAATACGATCCATTGCATTGTGCAAGAGAAATCACCGCAGTTTAATGTCGGTGAGCAGGATAAGCCTCTTCCTGGGTCTTACCAGCCGGGCGGGGTAAGTGGATGTTGTTTTTTCTTCATGTATGGTCTTTTCCTTTTTCACAAGGTTTTTTTCGAGGTTCTTTTCGAGGATCTTTTCCAGCACCTCCCGCTTCTCCTCTCCCGAAACGAGGAAGATCACCCGAATGGCGTTGTTGATGGAGGGCAGGGTCATGGTGATGCGCTTGTGAACCGCATGACCCGGTGGCGCCTCCACCGGCATGACCCACCTGCCCCTGCCTCCTGAGAGGGGGTTTCCGGGAAAGAGGGAGGCAGTATGGCCGTCCTTTCCAATGCCGAGGAGGATGAGATCAAACTCAGGCAAGGGAGGTATTGTGCCTGCAGGGTTTCTCTTTTTAAAAAATTGCTTCAGTGTACGGTCATAGGCAGAAGCTGATTCTTCAACCGAATCTTTCTGCGTCGGGATTGGGAAGATGTTCTCCGCTGGAAGGGGGACCTTTGAGAGGAGTGAATCGAATGCCATCCGGTAGTTGCTTTCAGGGTGGTACCGTGGAACATAACGTTCATCACCCCAGAAAACGTAAACACTTTCCCATTCGATCCGCAAGGCCGGCCTGGGCCTTGCAAGAAACTGGTACAGCCTTTCAGGGGTTTTACCGCCGGAGAGAACCAGGTAGAAGGACCCCTTCTTTTTTATGGAGCTTTCAGCCAGGGAATAGATGAGCCTCCCTGCTGAGAGCGCAAGCTCTTCTTTATTGCCGCAGATCCGAATCTCTCTTTTCATTTTTTCACCCAGGGGGAATGAGAAAGGCGGTCTAGACGTGGATCCAGCTTCTTCCATCCAGCTCAAGCAGCGTTTCAGAGGCCTTCGGCCCCCATGAACCGGATGGATATATGTTCGGCGCACCAGTTTTTTTACCCTTCCTGTCCTCCTCCCATGCCTGGAGAACCGGGGTGATGAGCGACCATGAGACCTCCATGTCGTCATGCCTGATGAAGAGGGTCTGGTCCCCCAGCATGCAGTCGAGGATGAGACGCTCGTAGGCGTCGGGGAGCTCGCCGGCGATTACGTCTTTGTACTGGAAGTTCATGTCGAGAGAGTCCATGCAGAGCTTGGGTCCCGGATGCTTTGCCTGGATCGTCAGTGATATCCCCTCCTCTGGCTGAACGTGAAAGGTTAGGATGTTCGGGTTGAGGTCAGATGGGGTAAGGGGATAGAACATGGAGTGGGGGACACTCTTGAAGGTTATCAGGATCTTGCTTGATTTCTTCTGTAGCCGCTTTCCTGCCCTCAGGTAGAAGGGCACACCCTGCCATCTCCAGTTGTCGACGAGGATTTTAGCGGCAACAAAGGTTTCGACCCTGGAATCTCCTGAAACACCCTTCTCTTCGGTGTATCCCATGACCCTCTGTTCTCCGACCTTTCCCTGTCCGTACTGACCTCGAACTATTTTCTCCTTGATTTCTCCTATCTGAAAGGGTCGTATTGCCCGGAGGAGCTTTACCTTCTCGTCCCGTACCCTGTCGGCGTTGAAGGAGGTTGGCGGTTCCATTGCGACGAGGGAGAGCATCTGGAGCATGTGATTCTGGAACATGTCGCGAAGTAAACCTGCCTGCTCGAAATAACCGGCGCGGTGCTCAACGCCAACCGACTCTGCTACCGTAATCTGCACGTTGTCTATGTAGCGCCTGTTCCACAGGGGTTCAAAAATAGAATTCGCGAACCGGAAAAGGAGGATGTTCTGAACGGTATCCTTTCCAAGGTAGTGGT
>CAZPCG010000519.1:1410-2013 GCA_964584875.1 uncultured Spirochaetota bacterium | reverse complement strand
TGAACCATGGAGCCTGCGACTGTATACCATTATGCATGGAATACACAGGAGAATGACTGTGATTTGCCTGTATGCGATCCTAACATTGAAATGCATAAGCAATGTGCGGAAGTTCAGCTTATACCCAGTATTCTATTCAAGAATGCACCTGGTCTGCCTGGCAACAGGTACAGAAGGTAAATGATCATCCTTTCCAGAAATGGAAATATCACAGATCTCTGTATCACTTCATCCAGCTTCAGAACAGGGTGATTGACAACAAAGATAAGTATCAGGCCACAGAGTAGCAAACCTTTTATCATTCCCAGAACAGTACCGAGAACATAATCAACATCCGCGAGATTTAATCGGTCAACAAATTGTGTGATTACATTTCTCACAAGAATTAAAACAATCGTAATGAAGAAAAAAATAAGAAAGAACGACACAACGAGAGCCAGGTCAATGTTTGTTATGAACTCCCCGACTATCTCGCCCAGCGCTCTATAAAAGAGGAATGCTCCTGTGAACCCGAAGATGATGATCAGAAGGGAAAATAGTTCGTGTATGAATCCCTTCAAATATCCCTTGATGCAAAAAATGATCACTACGATTACTATAATC
>CAZPCG010000519.1:0-1400 GCA_964584875.1 uncultured Spirochaetota bacterium | reverse complement strand
GTGGTATACTTTTTACTAGAATATCGTTATATGGCAGCATATTGATGAGCAAGAAAAAAAGTGGCCAGGAAATAATCGCAGATATTATCAAGAATATTCTGCGGTACCGAAACGACGTAAAGTTCTGCGATCGAATCATACAAGAGGTTGCATTAAAAACGGTCCAGTCGACCCCGGTTGTAGAAATACTTACAGAAATAGGAGCTATGCGCCAATTGCCTCAAAGAGGGCATGATGATCTTCTGCTTCTGCGCTTCATCGAGATGCTCGCCATCATAAATCACATGATCGACTGCCAGCTTTTAAAACAGAATCTGAACGATGATGTGATGAACGTGGCCTATTGAGCTGAAGTAAGCCGTCTGCCCCTTTTTTATAGAGGAGATTCTCTATCTCCCTGTAAGAAATAGCCTCAAGGATATCTTCACCGCATATTTCCTCCCTACCAGCCAGGTCCGCTATCGTTCGGGCTACCTTCAGCATCTTCAGGTAAGAGCGCATTGAAAGGTTGTACTTTTTCACGACTGTATAGAGCAGGTTTTGCACGTCCCTGGGAACAGTGCAATACTTTTTCATAAGCTCCCGGGTCATCCGGGCATTCAACCGTATTCCACTGGATTCATACCGCTTATACTGAATGGCTCTTGCCTCCAGCACCCTCGCCTTGATTACCTCTGAAGGCTCTGCAGGCCTGCCATCAACAATATCGGAGGCTTTCAGCGGTTTAACCTCGACCTGGATATCAATTCTGTCAAGTATGGGACCCGATATCTTCCGAAAGTACCTGTTTACATGCTGCTCGGTACAGCGGCAGACCTTATCGGAGTCAAAAAGGTAACCGCAGGGGCATGGATTCATGGAGGCAACAAGCATGAACCGGGCCGGATAGGTTATCCTGAAATCAGCCCTGGACACTGTTACCACACCATTCTCAAGTGGCTGTCGAAGTGACTGTATTATATTGTTCCTGAACTCTGAGAATTCATCCAGAAAAAGAACCCCGTTATGGGAGAGGGTAACCTCTCCCGGTACAGGATTTTTCCCTCCCCCTATCATTGCAGCTTCCGAAGCAGTATGGTGAGGGGCACGAAAGGGGCGCTTTTCCATGAGCCCCTGCTCGGGCAGCAGCATACCGGCAATGCTGTATATTTTCGTTGTCTCAAGAGCTTCTTCCTCCGACATCTCGGGGAGTATGGT
Source organism: uncultured Spirochaetota bacterium (assembly GCA_964584875.1). Classification (GTDB taxonomy): domain Bacteria; phylum Spirochaetota; class B62-G9; order B62-G9; family DRHN01; genus CAZPCG01. The sequence continues at coordinate 203 of CAZPCG010000519.1, read as the reverse complement.
TGGAATGCGGGATGCAAGCATAGTTTTTCCGGACCCGGGAGAACCGATGAGGAGAAGATTGTGTCCGCCTGCAACTGCTATCTCCACTGCCCTTATCGCATAGTTCTGCCCCCCTATCTCTGAAAAATCTATACCAGGAGATGTATTGGGAGATGTATTGGGAGATGTATTGGGAGATGTATTGGGAGATGTATTGGGAGATG
>CAZPCG010000518.1:0-2028 GCA_964584875.1 uncultured Spirochaetota bacterium | reverse complement strand
ATATTGTTCGCCGTTTTGCTGAATATCGATTTCTCTTTGACCCAGCGACCGAGGTTCCGCCGAAAGACTTACTGGGGCCATCAAAGCGGCATTTGCCACCTCATATTTACTCGGCTGAAGAGATAGAGGCATTTCTTCAAGCCGCATCACAACTTGCCCCAACCAACGGCCTGCATCCTCGAACATATGTCACCTTATTCGGCTTGCTCATCAGCACAGGACTGAGAATCTCGGAGACCCTGAACCTATCTCGTCAGGATGCAGATCTTCGAACAGGGATTTTGACCATCAGAGAGACCAAATTTCGCAAGTCCCGTCTTGTGCCGGTTCACCCCTCAACTCTGCACGCGCTAAGGCGCTACAGCAAATTCCGGGATTCCTATCTTTCAGGCACAAAGTCCAAGATATTCTTCCTCTCTGAAAAAGGAACGCCCCTGAATTACCGTGGGGTGTTGTATATCTTCCTCAAGCTGAGTCACAAGTTGGGCTGGAGAGATCGAGAAAAGAAGCCCAGGATTCATGATTTTCGTCATAACTTTGCCGTTAGGAGATTGCTCAAGTGGTATGAAGAAGGGGTCAACCTGGATCAGAAGATTCTGGCCTTAAGCACTTATCTCGGTCATACCCAGGTCACCGATACCTACTGGTATTTAAGCGCTGTCCCTGAGCTTCTGGCCATCGTTTCGGATAAATTTGAAAAATTTGCCATTAAAGAAAGAAGGAGGGATACCCTATGAGTAAAAGCGAACTGGAAATGAGTCTTTCCACATTGATCCAAGATTTTTTCTGCCGGCGCCTCATCGCGCAACGTAATGCCAGTTCCCAAACCATCGCCAGCTATCGCGATACCTTTCGTCTGCTCTTCCGCTATGCTCAAGAAAAGCTGAAAAAAGCGCCGGTGGCTCTTCAATTCGAAGACCTCGATGCCGATTTTATTCTGAAGTTTCTGGATCATCTTGAACAGGAAGGAGGCAACTCAGAACGCACCCGCAACCTCCGACTTGCCGCCATACGCTCTTTCCTGCGTTATGTTTCTTACCGACTTCCCGGTTCTCTTTCTTCTATTCAGGAAGTCCTGGCCATCCCCCTGAAAAGGTTTGACCGACCTTCTCTGCAGTTCCTGTCCCGGGAAGAGACGGAAGCTATTATTGCAGCCCCGGACAAAACGACTTTCAGCGGCCATCGGGATTTTGCCATGCTCATGACTCTTTACAACACAGGAGCCCGTGTTTCAGAGATCACCAGGCTTCAGGTTTGTGATGTCTGTCTGGAAAGCAAGGCCTCTATTCTTATTCATGGGAAGGGACGTAAACAGAGAGCTGTTCCATTATGGAAGAGTACCCAACGTCATCTGAAAACATGGCTCTTACGATTGAAATTCGATTCCAATAAACCTCTCTTCCCTAGCCGTTGTGGTAGACCGCTTTCCCGCGCAGGTGTTGAACATCGACTTCGTTTGGCCGTAAAAAAGGCCGCAGAACGATTTCCATCCCTTGAGAAACGAAAGATATCCCCCCATACCCTTCGCCATACGACTGCCATGCACCTGCTTCAATCCGGCGTCGATATCACCGTCATCGCGCTCTGGCTTGGACATGAGAGTCCAGCTACCACTCATATGTATGTTGAGGCTGATCTAACAATGAAAGAAAAAGCCCTTCAAAAACTCCAAGACCCATCTTTGAAAGGCGTGAGATATCAAGCGAATGATTCCATTTTATCCTTCTTGGAGAGCCTATGATTATGCTGAGTATAATGAAATGTAATTGATTAAAAATCATGAAATTACACAGTTAACTCATCATAATTTGGAACTCAGCATAATACGGGCTGTATTCCAGCAGAACGAAAGGGAAGGCTGCCAAAGACGGGAGCCTCGCAAAGTTTGGGTATAATTCCGCACCCAAAAAGAAACCTGATCATGCCTCTGATCCTGAGATGGAGACTGTATCATCTAAAGCTTCAAGGAGAAGCTGGGCACGGCTTATCCAAAAGGTTTATGAGGTGGACCCTCTGGTATGCCCGAAA
>CAZPCG010000517.1:0-2032 GCA_964584875.1 uncultured Spirochaetota bacterium | reverse complement strand
GTTTCCCCAGTAACATTTCTTTATCCTTCATCATAAAAATTCAGCCTTCTCCACGCATCAAAGGCATAACAAGAATTTTCATCCGGTCCCTGCTGAAAGCCTGCTTGAACGCCCTGTTAATATCTCTCAAAGCAAACCGGTGGCTGATATACTTTCTCATGTCAATTTTTTTATTTTTGATGAGCTTTACAGCTTCTTTTACATGATCCGGTCTTGATCCGTGGGTTCCCGTAATGATACACTCCTTGTAGTGCACAAGATTTGTGTCCAGGCCAACGACCGAATCATTCCGCGGAAGCCCGCCAAAGAAGTTTATCGCCCCCCTCTTGGCTACGATTGAGAGGGCATCGCGTTGTGCATCGGGAGAGGAGCATGCGGTAACAACAACTTCTGCGCCATTCCCGCCGGTGATATCCAGCACCATCTTCACCACATCACTTTCACTGCTGTTGATGGTTACATCTGGTTTGCACACCGCTGCCCTTTCCAATTTCTCACTGGAGCGGCCAGTCAAGATGATCTTACCCGCCCCGTGTATGCGTGCAAGCTCTGCAATGAAGCAGCCAAGAGGACCCGAACCCATAACCACCACCGTGTCCCCATCCCTTACAGGTGACAATTCAAGACAGTTTATAACACAGGAGAGAGGCTCAGCCATGGCAAAAACATCAAGGTCATCCGTGCTTCCAACGCTCGAAACGCACCCACCATCGATAACCCTCCTTCCTATGACACAGTACTCGGCAAAACCCCCATCGCAGTCATAACCCACAACCATCAGGTTGTCACACATCTCATAATATCCCCTGGTGCACATCCTGCAGCCCATACAGGGAACAGTGGGCGCAATAACCACACTTTCCCCGGGCGTAAACCCTTTCACCCCATGTCCGGTCTCCTCTATCGTGCCGGCAAACTCATGGCCGGTTATCCTGGGCAGCGGCATTGTCCTCCTCTTTCCCTTTTCTATCTTCACATCTGCCTGAGATAAGATTTTCAGATCAGTGCCGCATATCGCACAGCTATTCACCTTCACAAGCAGCCCATCAGGAGGGCAGTTGAACTTCTGCACTTCACGAACGTCCAACTCTCTCTGCCCTGTAAAGTATGCGGCTATCATTGCTCATCCCTCGAAATGGCTAAAACACCCCGCAAGCTTATCGGCGTCAAAGCGAGTAAGAGGAAATTCGACTTTTGTTCCGGTTCGAGATGACTCATAGGAGGCATCGACAATCTCAATAGCACGCAACCCATCTTCGAGTGAGATTGAGGGTTTTTGATCATCAACTATGCAGTCAACGAAATGGTCTATCTCTTTTTTGAAGGAATCCAGGTGGCCGGGATAAACCTCATCAATCACTTCGGATACAGGAAACTCAATCTCTTTCCCATCCCTGTATTCGTCACTGTAAAGGGCAACCTTACTATCGTCGGGGTTGTAGGAGCTGAACTGAAAACTGATCTGGCCGTTGGTTGCCATGATATTACCTTTGATAAGGCGGGATCGCCGGTCGTAATAGTTGGAATTGATAAATCCCGATACACCGCTTCTGAACTCCATAATATTCAGGGAGTAATCCTCGACTTCCCTTTTTTCATCGATGATCCGATTAATGGCCTGGATTGCCCTGGGTTCGCCGGCCCACAGGCAGCAAAGATCAAAGAGATGGCTTGTAAGCTCCTTTAGAACACCACCCCCTTCAAGCAATCTGTGACGCCACGATGCCTCAGGACGAAACATCCCGAAATCAAAATCTATATGGAATATCTTTCCAATCGATGGCAGCAGTTTATTCACCTTCTCAATTACCGGATGGAATCTCATCTGGAAACCAACCATGTATTTTTGCCTGAACTTTTTCCCCAGGTCGACCATTCTCCTGCACTGCCCAATATCATTTGCCATGGGTTTTTCGCAGAGCACGTGTTTGCCGTTCTTCACAGAAAGTTCAAACTGGGCGAGGTGTTCATGGGAAGGTGTGCATATACCGATTATATCGATTTTGCTATCTTTTACCAGCTCCTCCCAGCG
>CAZPCG010000516.1:112-2038 GCA_964584875.1 uncultured Spirochaetota bacterium | reverse complement strand
CTTCTATATGATACAAACGCATTTCTTTTTTTACATGTCATTGCGAGCCCCGATTTCAATCGGGGCGTGGCAATCTCACAATTACATATATTCATAGTATTGCTTGTTCATAGAGTTTGCTTCGCTGCGCTCGCAACTTCGCCTTCGCCTCGCAATGACATCTTTACTTATTGCGTTTGCATTAGTTTCGACGATACAGAACCTTAACAAGGCCCGAAAAGCTCCCTGAGGGCATCACCCTTCCCCAGCCGGGGCAGTGCCCTGGCGATGAGCCTTCGGTTTTCATCTCTGAAGAGCTGGATGAGGGCGCGGTAGAGCCTCTTTTCACTCTCCTTGCGAGGTACGTGCAGTTGTCTGCCCGTAAAGGGGTCCTTGCCTGTGCAATATGCCGCAGCTGAGATGCTCATGGGGGTGGGAAGAAAATCCTGTATCTGCCTCGGCCGGAATCCATGCCTCTTGAGGTAGAGGGCAAGCTCTATAGCACAGTCGAGCGTGGTTCCAGGATGGGACGCGATGAGGTAGGGGACTACGTACTGCTCCTTTCCTGACGTGCTCGAGCAGGATAGAAAAAGCCTGCAGAATCGCTCGAAGGCATCGCCGTCCGGCTTTCGCATCGCCTCAAGAACATCTTTTGACACATGCTCGGGGGCAACCTTCAGGTGACCGCTCGTGTGCCATACGGCTACGTCCCTAATGTACTCCTCACTCAGGAGGGCGAGGTCCATCCGGATTCCGCTTGAGACAAAGGCGTGCTTCACTCCCTCTATATCCCTCGCCTTTCTCATGAGCGAGATGAGCGGCCCGTGATTGGTGTTGAGGTTCGGGCACAGGGACGGGTGGAGGCAGGATACCCTCCTGCAGGGCCTGCAGAGTGCCATATTCCTGCCGCACATCCTGTACATGTTTGCTGTGGGACCTCCGATGTCGCTGATCGTCCCATCGAAGCGGTCTGAGCGGGCTATCCTCTCGATTTCCCGCAGCACTGATTCTTCAGTGCGCGATTCCACGAATCTCCCCTGATGGAGGGCAATCGAACAGAAGCTGCATCCACCGAAGCACCCTCTCATGATGGTCACCGAGTTCTTGATCATCTCGAAGGCGGGGATCACCCCCTTATAGCTCTGGTGGGGCATCCGTGTATAGGGAAGCTCGTAGATTTTGTCAAGCTCCTCATCCCTAAGGGGGAGGGGAGGGCCGAGCTGAACGACGGCCCGTCTTCCGTGCCGCTGTACGATTGGACGGGCGCAGTAGGGATTTGAGTTCTGGTAGATGAGCTTCGTCGCGCGGTTGAAACAGGCATGATTTTCGAGTTGCTCGAACGCTGGAAGCTGGGCGGCATCGGTTAGATCGATCCGCTCGTTCTCTCCGGTACAGAATACAGTACCGGGTATGTTCCGGATTCTCTGTACCGGCTCCCCCTGTTTCAGCCGACGTGCGATCTGGAGTACCTGGCGTTCACCCATCCCGTAGACGAGGAGGTCGGCTTTCGCATCGAGGAGGATAGACCTCCGGATGCGGCCGCTCCAGTAATCGTAGTGGCCGAAGCGCCTCAGGGACGCTTCAACGCCTCCCAGGACGATCGGGACATCAGGGTACGCCTCAGCGGCCCTCTGGGCGTAGACAACTACCGCCCTGTCAGGTCTTTTGAAGGGTTCACCACTTTCGGAGTAAGCGTCATCGTTGCGTACCTTGCGAAGGGCGGTGTATTTGTTCACCATGGAGTCCATATTTCCCGAGCTGATGCCGAAGAATAAATTGGGCCTGCCGAACTGCTGGAAGTCTGTGCATGAACGCCAGTCCGGCTGGCTCAGGACGGCGACCCTGTATCCAGCTGCCTCAAGCACCCTTCCAATCACCGCTATACCGAAAGAGGGGTGGTCTACGTAGGCGTCGCCTGTAACGAGCACGATATCCACACTGTCCCAC
>CAZPCG010000516.1:0-102 GCA_964584875.1 uncultured Spirochaetota bacterium | reverse complement strand
AAATTGGGCCTGCCGAACTGCTGGAAGTCTGTGCATGAACGCCAGTTCGGCTGGCTCAGGACGGCGACCCTGTATCCAGCTGCCTCAAGCACCCTTCCAATC
>CAZPCG010000515.1:0-2040 GCA_964584875.1 uncultured Spirochaetota bacterium | reverse complement strand
TCAGTGACATCCATTGCTATTTTCACACTTACAACCTCGAAGGTTATTTTCCTGATATCATAAACCCCACTACACCCTCCGGCAAACCCTGACACAGAAATATTCCCCACTTCTTGTAACCTCAAGCACATCCTGCCCCTGCTCCTGGAAGCTAGATGGAACATTCCGAACTGGCTCACCATCATCGAGCAGAATGCTGAGAACTTCACCGATCTTTACTTTTTCAAGCGCAAGCTTAGCCTTTACAAAATTCATCGGGCATGAAACGCCACGTAGATCAAGGGTGCGACCCTCGGCCGATTCTTCTTCCATACCGCTCCTCTCCTCGGCAGGAGCGACCCTGAACCTGAGATTCGAATCAAGGGAGCGAAAAAGTTCCTCAACTCTCTTTATCAGCTCCTCGATCTGTTCCATAAGATCTTCAATACCGCCCCTGTCCCCCATCTTCCAGTCCATGGTATCATCAAGAAGCCTTTGCACCCTGCCCTCCACCCACCCTGGTTCAATCAGATACCTGCTGAACGCCCTGAATACCTCACGGTCTGTTTGAGGCTCAAGCCCGAAGGTCACAAGGAGGGCCCTTGAAGCAGAAACGGCTGCACCATACAGCTCCCTGTTCCTGTCGTCTGGCAATTGAGCCTGGCGGGCATTTCTCACAGACCTTTTAGCTTCGTCGATGTCAAGCTGTATAACATCCATGACTCCGGCTCCACACTCACCAGGACCTCTTCCTGCAAGTGAAAAGGGCTTCGAGGCTCCGAAATCGTAGTAGTATTCTTCCGGGAGATGCTCAAAAGGCAGCGAACCCAACCGGCTCAGAGCACCGGTCAGTTGCTCTTCTGATATTGGCTCTCCTCCCGATATAATCTCCCCCAAAAAGTCAGGTATGGACTTTGCCGGTATCGAGCCTATTCTCCGTGCAAGCTGTGTATTCCCCTCAGAGACCTTCGCCCCATACAGTACATCGTAGAATGGCATGAGCCTTCCATTGATGCGCCTGGCCTTTCCTTCAAAGCCAATATCAGCTATGTAATGATGACCGCATGAGTTTGGACATCCGCTTATTCTTATCCCGCAACCATTGAGCTTCGATGTAATCCTGCGATCCTGCACATGTTCGATTATCGCTTGAGCAAGGTTCCTGGAAAGGCAGAGCCCAAGCTTACAGGTGGCTGCCCCGGTGCACGTCACAACCTTCAGGCATTTACTGCTTGCAACGCCCGTGCTCAGCTCCCTTAATTTTGAAAGAGCCTGCTCCAGTTCTCCTGCCGGCACACTGCAGATGAGAAGGTCCTGAAGCTGGGTTGTTCTCACAACCCCATCTCCAAACTGCTTTGCAATGCGACCAACCTCCACGAGGTATTCAGCGGGTATGTCACCCAGGGTCAGAGGGATACCGATCGTGTAGAAGCCCCTTACTTTTTCTTCCATTATGCTTTCTGGCAGTTCTGATACAGCGACTTCTCCACCTTTAAAATCCCCACGAAAGGTCAGGCCAAGTTTTTCCCGTATATCAGGTATCTCAAAATATATACTTTCTTGGGCTTCACCCAATCTTTCCTTTTCTTCACTGTAGAGCCTCTTGAACTTATCAGGCCCAAGCTTCTCAAGAACATAACGCAGCCGCGCCCTGTGCTTGTTTGCTCTATCTCCGTGGGCATCGAAGAGCCTTTTTATCACTTCCGCAACCCGGAATATCTCTTCGCCGGGGATAAAATCCTCGATTTTTATACCTGTCCTCGAATGGGAACCAAGACCTCCCCCAGCATATACCGCAAACCCCTTCGCTCCATCTCTGGTATGGGCAAAATAGCCAAGGTCAGCAACTGACGCAAAGGCACAGTCAACGCTGCATCCTGAAAAGGCTACCTTAAACTTTCGTGGCAGGTTGAAGGAGCTGTTATCCCTCAAGAGGTACTCACTGAGGGCAACGGAAAAACCTGCCACATCGAACTCTTCATGAGGGCATACACCGGAGCGCGGGCAGGCCGTTATATTGCGGACCGTATTTCCGCCCCCCCCCCCGGAGGAAAACCCCAC
>CAZPCG010000514.1:0-2040 GCA_964584875.1 uncultured Spirochaetota bacterium | reverse complement strand
TACCGATGCCCGATGAAAGGGTACGCCAGAGTTTCCTTGAGTACCTCCAGAAGCAAAACATGCTCCTGGTTGAGCCAAAGCTGACCCCCGGGATGATGGCAAGGATCACGGGAGGTCTAAACCTGGTCAACACACGCCAGCTTGCCGCTGAGTCCTACCAGGAAAACCGTCCGATCACCCTGGAGTATCTGAAGCAGAAGAAGAAGGAGATCATCGAAAGCGAGGCAATAGGGCTGCTGGAGTTCATCGAATCCGCGCATGATCTTTCCATGATCTCCGGTCATGATTTTGTAAAGAAGCGATTCAGAAGCGCTGCCAGGGCGATCAAACAGGGAAGGCTCGATGTTCTGCCCATGGGGTACCTCATATCAGGTCCCGTCGGGACGGGAAAGTCTTTCATGGTGACGGCCTTTGCAGGAGAGATAGGAATACCGATAGTACACTTTAAAAACTTCAGGAGCAAGTGGCAGGGCGTGACCGAGTCAAATTTTGAGAAGATTCTTAATATCCTCAAGGCGATGGCCCCCGTGGGGGTCATGATCGATGAGGCCGATGCCTTCCTGGGGCACCGTCACCAGGAGGGTGACTCCGGTACAAGCAACAGGATATTCGCCCAGATTGCCTCCTACATGGGGAATACGGAGTACAGGGGCAGGATCATATGGTTTTTAATCACCTGCCGTCCCGACCTCATGCCCATAGACCTGAAGCGGCAGGGGAGAGCGGAGGAGCACCTGGCCCTGTTCTATCCCGAAACCGTTGAGGAGAAGCAGGACCTCTTCCAGATCCTGGTAAGGAAGCTTAAGCTCAAGGTTCAGAAGTTTGATGTCGTTGAGCTTTTTCAGAAGTACCATTTTGATTTCTCCGGCGCAGATCTTGAATCGATACTGATCCGTGCAAAGTTTGCTGCGGCGATGAACAACCATGTCATTGTTACAGCAGAGGATATAGAAGAAACCCTGAAAGACTTTGTCCCTCCGGCCTATCCGCACGAGATACAGCTCCAGAACCTCGTTGCCCTTCTTGAGTGCACGAGCAGGGAAATGCTGCCCCCAAGATTCCGCGATCTGGACAGGTTAAAGGTTGTGTCTGAAATCAAGCAGATCAAGATGCTCCTGGGAGAGCGGGATTTCGCGCTTGAGTTATAAGAGCAAGCACTTAGCCCCTGCTGCACACTTCATGAATTAATACAAAAGTTACGACTATTGTGTGTTGACAGAAATTGAAAAAGAAATTAATCTTAATAATCAACCCGTTGGAAGGAGGGAGTCATGGGGAGAAAGGTTTTGCTCGGACTGATCTGTGTTTTTGTGGTCGCCGGTCTCGTTTTTGCCGGCGGTGGGAAGGCGAAGGAGGAGGTGAAGGGACTTCACATTGTTGTTGCGACTGATGCCACATGGCCACCAATGGAGTTCATCGATGAGAAAACAAAGGAGATAATCGGCTTCGACGTCGATCTCATGAAGGCAATTGCAAAGGCTGCAGGATTTAGCGTTGAGTTTAAAAACACAGCCTGGGACGGAATTTTCGCAGGGCTTGCAGCCGGCAAGTACGATGCGATCATGTCCTCGGTCACCATCACGGAGGAGCGAGAAAAGGAAATGGATTTCTCAAAGCCCTACATCAATGCGGGCCAGGTTCTCATTGTCTCCTCGACCACAAAGGGAGTGACTGTGCTTGCGGACCTCAATGGAAAAACCGTCGGCGCCCAGATAGGAACGACGGGCGCTTTCGAGGTGGAGAAGGTCCCGGGCGTATTGCTTAAAACCTACGATGAAATCGGCTTTGCCTTTGAAGACCTCGTCAACGGGAGAATTCAGGGTGTTGTGGCAGACACTCCCGTAGCAGCGGACTTTGCGCTGCAGAGCGGGGCCTACAAGGGAAAGCTGATGATTGTCGGGGAGCCCTTCACCGAGGAGTACTACGGGATTGCGGTTCAGAAGGGGAATATAAAAGTTCTTGAAGCCATCAATATGGGGCTTGACAAGGTGCTCGGTACTGACACCTATAAAAAGCTCCAGGAGAAATGGTTGAGATAAT
>CAZPCG010000513.1:0-2042 GCA_964584875.1 uncultured Spirochaetota bacterium | reverse complement strand
CTGGATCGGGATTGCTTCGTCAGTCGCCTCCGGCTCCTTCCTCGCAATGACAGCCACCGTAATCTTAGCAAAGGTATATATGCGGAATTGACCACATTGCGACAACGGGGAGGGGGCTGTCATCTTGATTTTTCAAGGATCACCCGCTCCCTGCCTGGAGGGCTCAAAACCCAGAGTACTCTCAAAGCTCCCCTGCCCGCGTTTATAAGCTGATGCGGTTTCCCGGGAGGCCCCCACACCGCTGTTCCTGGTGTAATTATTTCCACCTCATCTCCGACCCTGATTGTACCCCTCCCGGACAGGACATAAAACAACTCCCCTTCATCGTGCACATGATCATCTGTCTTTCCCCCGGGTGGAAGTATCGAAAGCCCTGCAGCAATGGTTTTCAGCTCGGGATGAAGAAAAGGTGAGACAAGCACCTTGAGGGTCCGTCTGTAGGGATGGGGTACCTCAATACCAGGTGCGCTTTTTTCATGTGCTATGATCATGACCGAACTCCTGCTGTTTCCCTGACCTCTGACAGCGTATCCCCGAGCATCCGGAGCAGTATCTCAATCTCATCTTCTTTAATAGTAAGAGGAGGACATATGAGACAGCCATCCCCCTTCAACCCATCGGCAAGTCCGACGCAGGGATATATGATAAGGCCCCTTTCCTGGGCTTTGAGCATTACTTTGAGGGCGAGGTCTAAACCGGGGTCGAACGGATTTCGTGTCTCCCTGTCTATCACAAACTCAAGCCCCCACATAAGACCCCTGCCGCGAACCTCTCCAATGAGAGGCTCTTTTCGGGCGATTTCCCTGAGTCCCTGTTCCATCAAAAGCCCCTTTTTTTGCACCCCCTCTATAATGCGGTTCTTTTCGATATATTTCAGCACCGCAAGCCCTGTAGCAGCGGTAACAGGATGGGCATTGTACGTGTGGCCGCCTATAAAGGGTGATTTCGCTTCCTCAAAGACTTTGAAAACCCTCTCGTGGATGAGTATTGCAGAAAGCGGTGCATAGCCGCTGGAAAGACCTTTGGCAAGAACCACCATATCTGGCGTCACCCCCCAGCCCTCGGCTGCAAGAAAGCTTCCCGTCCGTCCCACCCCTGTCATTACCTCATCGGCAATCCAGAGTATATCGTAGCGGTCACAGATCTCCCTGATGATTGGATAGTACTCCTGGACCGGAGTAACAGCTGCAGCCGCAGCTCCCACAATCGTTTCAGCGATAAATGCTGAGATGTATTCAGCATCCTCCTGGATGATTGTTCTCCGGAGGTCCCCGGCACACAGCAGGCCGCAGCCGGGGTATTCTTTGCCGAAAGGGCAGCGGTAGCAGCTTGCGTGCACGATATGTGGAACATCCATGAGCATGGGTGTATACACCCTCCGCCTCAGGGTGTGGCCGCTTGCCGCATCTGCCGCCAGTGTATTGCCGTGGAAGCCACGCCACCTGGAAACAACCCTGTACTTCGAACTCTTGCCCCGGAGTACATGGTACTGCCTTGCTATTTTCAATGCGTTCTCCACAGCCTCCGACCCTCCAGAGAGGAACATCACCCGTGAGAAACCGGAGGGAGCCATGTCAATGAGCTTCCGCGAAAGCTCTAGCGCACTTCTGTTCAGGAAATGCTGGGGAGGCACATAGGCGATCTGCTCCGCCTGCTCCTTCATAGCCTGCACTATCTCCATAACGCCGTGCCCGATTCCCGTTACATTAGCACCCGAGCATCCATCGAGGTACCGTCGGCCTTCCTCGTCCCAGATCCACACCCCCTCACCACGAACCGCAACAGGGTAATCCCGCCCCAGGTCCCTGGGAAAAAAGCAGTGCTCATGCAATTTCATACCCGTAGCCCCTCCATCCATTAAAATTTCCAGATATCCCCTTCACCCCGGATTCGGTATCCACTCCACCCCTCTATTCCTAATGGCAGGTCAGACCCGGAATGAAACCAGTTCTAAACGTGTCGACCTACGATCCAGCCCACGTTTCTCTGATAAAGGCAGCTGCAGCTTCAATGCCCTCTTTACCGAGCCCGCTTGCCTCCTC
>CAZPCG010000512.1:0-2044 GCA_964584875.1 uncultured Spirochaetota bacterium | reverse complement strand
GCGAAGTTGTTTGAGAATGGTGTGACATACTCTAAGGTTTTCAACCCGGTCCCTGGTTGTGAGGGAAACCCGGATGGTATCCCCGATCCCATTCAGAAGCAGGCTCCCGATCCCCGCAATCGAGCGAATCATCCCATCCTCCCCGAACCCCGATTCGGTGATCCCGATGTGGATCGGGTAATCCACCCGCTGGGCCATCAGCTTGTTTGCCCGAACTGTCAGATCTATGTCGGGGGATTTCAGGGAAACTACTATGTCGTAGAAACCGTTCTTCTCGAGCAGCCCCACCTCCTCGAGGGCGCTATGCACCATTCCCTCCGCAGTCACCCCGCCGTATTTCTCCATCACCTCCCGCTTCAGGGAACCGCTGTTTACACCGACCCGGATGGGTATCCCCCTCTCTTTTGTTGCAGAAACGACCCGCAAAACCTTCGCATTGCTCCCGATGTTCCCCGGGTTCAGCCTGAGCTTGTCTATGCCGTTTTCTATTGCAAAAAGGGCAAGCCTGTAGTCGAAGTGAATATCCCCAATGATGGGAATGTCGATCTCACGCTTGATATCGCTGACCGCCCGTGCAGCTGCCTCGGTTGGAATTGAAACCCGCACAAGACTGCACCCCATTTTGACAAGGGTGCGTATCTGAGCCACAGTATGCCCAACGTCCTCGGTGCGGGTTGAGGTCATCTCCTGTACGACTATGGGGTTATCGCCTCCCAACGACAGGTTTCCCACCCTGACCGCCTTTGTTCTCCTTCGGACCCTGGCGGTAAGCTCCCCCATCGACTCAACTCCGACAAAACGAACCTGCCTCATCCCATAAGAAGCGGGCGTCCCTCCAGGTTCCTCCAGGCGCCGGGCTGCTGTCCCTGGTTACTCTTTGACCAGCATCGGGATGAGCCCGGAAAGTGTTTTTATGGTGTAATCGGGGGTAGCATCTCCCCCGTAGTGCCTGTCCTTGTGGGCGGTCAGGTCCGAGGGAATAAGAATCGATCTGTAAAACCCTGCCCTCATGCTTCCCTCAATGTCCCGCGAAAGGGTATCACCGACAAAGATACAGTGCTCCGGTGCAAGCCCTGCCTGGCTGCAGGCTTCCTGGAATATCTCCCTTCTTGGTTTTCTCAGTCCGACATTCATGGAAAGAACCACAGAGGAGAAGAACCTGTCAATGTCAAACTTCTTCAGCCGCTCAGGAATGAGGATCCTCGACATCGTGTTGCTCACCAGGGCGAGGGTGTAGCCGAAGTGAAAGAGGATTTTTACAACCTTCACAAGGTCCCTTGCAGGCCTCCGCCTGAAAAGGTAGTACTCGTAGATCGAGCTCAGATCCTCGCTTCTTCCCTCCACTACCGAGCGGTTTCTATCGTCCCTGCACCACTTTGCAAGGAAAAAGGATGTCCAGATTTTCTCATTGGGCAGTTCGCGGTGATCGTTTGCACTGACCCACTCATTGTATTCATCCTGACCTGAAACGAGGGCATCTTCAAGCTCCTCCTTCCCTATTCGGATGCCGGCTTCATCAAGCAAACCCTGAATGATCCCTGCTCCCTTAGAAAATAGCTCGCTGTCGAAGGAGAGTTCTTCAATCACGCCCCCGTAATCAACAAAAACACCCTTAACACCGTGAAGATTATCATTTCGAGCCATTGAGACTGTCCTGTATCTTCCTGAACTGAAGTAGCAGTGAATCAGCCATCACAACCTGGTCGCAGGTGATGGGTAACCCCTCGCCTATATCCGCCTTGAGCCTCGCTCCTACTGCAAGCCCCATGGGCAGAAGACGCTCACCTCGGGCCTTCTCGTAGCGCTCCAGGCCTCCGTAAACACTAAAACCCCCAAAGCCATCGATGTACTCCCCCCTCTTAAGATCTTTCTTTGCCAGGGTGATCACCTCGGTTCTGGTAGACGCTGCGGCCAGCACCGGCTTGCGGTAGAGGCACGCCCATGCGATAGTGTCCGGAACCTCGAGGGAGGTGAGGTGGTATGGCCTGTAGAGGAGGTAGTTCGGACCCTCGCCGATTCTCAGGTACCTGAGTGTCTCGTTTGC